>JAGPFK010000039.1 GCA_018056585.1 Clostridia bacterium
ATTCAATGGTCAGGCTGGAGAGGAATCCTCAGCTCCGCACCAATGGGAAGCACTGCGGGGCTAGGCAACTGACTGCGGTTGGCCTCGTAGATCTCGAGATACCGATCGGCGTCGCCCAAGTACTGGGCCGCCAGCGCTGTCAGCGTGTCGCCATCGACGATTACGTGGATCCGCTCCGCGCGCGACAAATCGGTGGCGTCGAGCCCCAGCGAACCGCCCCAGCGGGCGCCGGTGATCGGGTCTTCAGGATAGGCCTTCGACAGCACCGGAGGCGGCGCACCGGTGGGCAGGACCGTGACGCGGACGTGTTCGGGGATGGCGGCCATGTCCCGGCGGAACCGGGCCCGGCGGGCGATCCAGTAGGCGTGCAGCGCCATGTCGAGCGGCCGCCGAGGTTCGGGCCGGGGGCGTTCGAAGGTACCGGTGTGCAGCACGTAGATCTCGGTGGCCCCCAACTCGACCGCCCGGTTCACGGGCACGTCGTTCACGACCGCGCCGTCGATGTACCGCACGCCGTCGATGACCACCGGGGGTGCGAATTGTCGTGAGTAACCCGCGATCGCACCAGCGTTTGAGCGACGATTCGCTGACGCCAATGGCCTGCGCGACCTGTTTTGGGGTGACGAGTTTCTGCACGCAGGCCTCAATGCTATCTTCGCACCAGAAAATAAACTGAACGATATGGATGAATTGTAGTCTGCCAACTTGTCAACCACGAAAGCTAAATAGACGGACACAACCGCAGCATACTGGTTTGCATCAGCTTTCGTAAAGCCGGCTATAATGGCATCTTCCTGAATTTTCTGTCTGGCTTCAATAACAAGGTCACTGAATGTCATAAGCGCTGTCAATTGGCGGTTGGTAAATATTTCATACCAATGAGTAATACCATATCCCCGCCCACTGATTAGATTGCTCGTTTCTGTATTCATTTCAAGTTCTGGATATTTTTCTGGTAGTGAAACATCGCTGATAATCACATGATCTTTGAGAGGTGGAAGATAAATTCTGCCATTATTCCCTTCTGTTACAATAGCAATCATCGTTGAACCAGAGCGCTTATTTTGGAATTCACTTCTAATGTATGTTGAATCCGCTATTCCGCCACACGCGACACACCTAAAATTGGCACCACGAGATGCTTTAGGTGAATGCATCGGTTGGCCTTCCCCTATTTTTACCTCATATTGTATCTCCTTACCATTAATTACCGGCTCAATCCAGACTTTCTTGTCTTTTCTTTTAGATAACCACCACGTTCTGGCTAAAGGCATCTCACAGCCGCAGGCTGGATTCGGACACTTGACTGTTCTAGCCCACAACCAAGCGATAACCGGGACTTCCTGACCGTCAGGCAAAGTTGCTTTGGGATATAAATGTCCGATCCTTTTTTCAGCTTCATCACGCATCCATTGACCATAATAGCGGACATCTTCTGCAAGTCCGGCGGCATCCTTCCAGCTGATATTGCTAAAGAGTTTATGGTTGTTTTCGGGATTGACTGGAGGCTTTCCCACATAAAGGTAGGGGAGTTCTGTCAAGGCTTTGCTGATCATGACGGCTACCGGATTCAAATCACTGCCGTAAGCTGTCAGACCTAATCTTTGGGCTTCAAGCGGGATGGTGCCTCCGCCGCAAAAAGGGTCGTAGATCGGCGGGATGTTATCCGTGTAGCGCGTCATTTCCATGCGGGCTTCTTTGAGTATATCAGGATCCGTGGAATTTTCCCATTTGATAAGCGAACGAATCAAATCAAACAACTCCGCGCGGCGTTGCTCTTGTGCTTCTGTCGTAGGGAATTCATCCGGATGGGCGGAAGGGTCATCCACGATGGAAGCAAAAAGAACAGCACGGGCAGCTGCAAGAGGCCGTCTTGCCCACCAAAGATGCAATGTAGACGGATGACCATGGCGGATTGATTTTTCTCGGGATGAACACTCGTTAATATCTTCAAGTGGCAAAGATACCTCGATCAGTTTTTTCTTCATGAATATTCCTTTCTGTCTATAAGGGTACCAATTGTCATGAGTTTATCTATTGGGTAGGTTACACTGCTAGCATGAAAATCAGGAGGCTGATGAAATGCTTTTTGGATGTAAGTCAAAGTTCGCTGATTTTCATCAATTTCAACAATAGCGAGAATATAATGATCCGGCACATTTAGAGCTTTATAGATCTCATTTTTGGTTAAGGTGACATGGGTTGTTCCTTGGCGCCTTCCTTTGACTTCGATTAATCTCAGATGTCCATCTTTTTTTGATTCAATATCATATCCGATGTTTTCTGCGCTGACATCAACAGGAATAAAACCAAGACTTAGCTCATGCTTCATCACTGTTTCCATGGCAATTCGTTCTATTTCGCGGGTTTCTTGAGTTAACTTATCTGATTCTTGTTTTTGATCGGTTATCATATGACTTGGTATAATAAAAGCACAGCCAATCATTGCCGGTGGAAGTGGGCTGAGTTTTTTTTCCTGTTCAAGTTCCATCAGGCGCCTGTCTCTTCGTTCTGCCAATTCATCGGCTCTTCGCCTTGCTAGTTCTGAGTTCAGTTTTGCATTAACCTTTCCGGCTTGTTCCTGTACTTTTAGTTCTTCTGCCTTTGCGTCCCAATGATTTATTTCACGTGTCAACCTGTCATAAACAGCAGCCTCGACTTTCTCGATCTGCTTATATTTTCGTTCGCGGACTTCATTCAGATGCGGCGGAATCAAATATTGCACCGCATATTGTTCCGCTTTCTGCTCTAAGTCTTCATTCAGCCATTCAGTTTGCTTTTTTATTTGTAACACTTTCTCTTTTTCTTCATCCTTGACCGGTCGATAATTTAAATAAGGTGCATCGCCGGCATTAATGGCACGTCCATCTGCCGTCATTTCCACAAAGTGCATCCTTTGAGAAATGAAGAGTCGATTCCCCTGACTGTCTTTGCGGCCATCCTGTATGGCATTTTTGAATATGACCAATAGCCTTGGGTCTTGTGTCTTATTTGTCTCGTCAATAAGGATGGCTCCCTCTCTCAAAACACCCCGGTATTTTTCGAGCAATAAACTAATGACTGACTCAAGGAGGGGATGTCCAGGGCAAATTAATGAGGCCAGAGGCTTATCGGGAAGCGTTATAAAGTCCTTTTCAAAGCATACTCTTTCATAACTTCTGGCAAGTGGTTTTGTGGCTTGATCCATCTGTGCCTGGATTCGAATTGATTTTGGTATGTGTTTGATTTCATATCGATTGGCTTCTCGTTTATAAATGGATCCACCCAGTTTGCAAAAGCCCTCGATGAAAAAGGCTTCAATAAAATGTGGCTGGAGCCTTTTGGCATTGATTCGTTCCATGTCTTCACGGATTTGCTCAACTTTTTGAAGATCCATGTTTTCACGCGCCAACGCCTTGTTATCTAACAGCTGTCTGATTTTTTCTGTATCCAGCGCATTAGTAATCGTCTGATCTAACCTTGCTCTAACCTCAGGCTGTTCGCCATATCGAATGGCATCAATCAAAAGATCTCTCAGAGGCATGTCTTCATACGTCATCTTGCCGAGTACGTCAAACACCCGTCCTCCTAATGCAATGCGCTCCTGCTCCAACTTATCCAACAATCGTTTGAAAACATAACCTTCTCTGGTTTCAGCTGCAACCAGATTCCACATATGGCAGACTTCAGTCTGACCAATTCTATGAATTCGGCCAAAGCGTTGCTCCAGCCTGTTTGGATTCCATGGCAAGTCATAGTTAATCATCAGGTGTGCTCTTTGTAAATTGATGCCTTCGCCTGCAGCATCGGTTGCCACAAGGATGCGGGTCGTCGCGTCTTGTGCAAATTGCTCCTGGACTTTACGGCGATCATCCCGCCGCATCCCGCCGTGCAGGTTTACGACAGCATCAGGATCACCCAGCAGGGACTGGATTCGGCCTGTCAGATAATCGAGCGTGTCTTTGTGTTCTGTAAAAATAATCAATTTTTCTCGTGTATGTTTTTGATCAAACATCCGGCTGTCATCTTGTAACAAATGAGAGAGTTCTTCCCATTTACGATCCTCACCGCTTAATCTGAGATCAGCGGCAAGATCGACAAGATGAGACAATGTCTGGATTTCTGCTTCCAACTCGGCAATTGTGCGGGCTGCCGTAGCCTGATCGATCAGATTGTTTTCTATTTCTTCTAGTTCTGTATACGGAACATCATCCAGATCATCGATCTCAATATTTAACTGAATAGCATGATCATTCTCAGTCAGATCGATTTCTCTTTTTAAAAGTTTTTCTTCCTTTAGTCTCCTTTCAAGACGTATTCGGCGCCTTCTGAGGGATTGGTAAATAGCTTCCGGCGAGGAAGCCAGCCTCCGCTGTAAAATAGTCAGCGCAAAGCCCACAGTTCCTTTCCTTTTATCATTCTGCAACCGTTCGGCTCGATTGAATTCTTCTCGCACATAGTCCGTAACTGCCTTATAGAGTTGAGCTTCCTTATCAGAGAGAACATAATTGACAGTATAGGCAAGACGTTCAGGGAACAAAGGACGACCATCAAATTTTACAAGGTCTTCTTTGACCACCCTGCGCATCAGATCAGAGACATCAGATTGATGGTGATTTGGTCTGTATTTGCCTTCAAACCGATCGGCATCCAGCAGAGCCATAAATAATTGGAAATCCGCTTCTTTACCGTTATGAGGCGTTGCAGTCAGTAAAAGAAAATGTCGTGTAATGGTGGAAAGCAATTGTCCAAGTTTATATCGTTTGGTATATGTCGTGTTATTACCATACACCGTTGCAGACATTTTATGGGCCTCGTCACAGACAATCAGGTCCCAGTCAGTCGCTTTGAGCTTTTGCTGCACATCATCGTCTCTGGCAAGTTTATCCAGCCTGGCAATACAGAGGGGTGTTTCCTGAAAAGCATTACCTGTTCGGGCAGATTCTAATCGGTCATTGGTCATGATTTCAAAAGCAAGGTTAAATTTTTGGCTGAGTTCATCCTGCCACTGCTCACAAAGATTGCCGGGTGTCACAATAAGACACCGACTGAGGTCGCCTCTGATGATAAGTTCTTTGATAAAAAGACCGGCCATGATGGTTTTGCCGGCACCTGGATCATCTGCAAGAAGGTATCGAAGAGGATGGCGATTCAGCATTTCCTCATAAACTGCCGTAATTTGGTGAGGGAGTGGCTCTATGAGAGATGTATGAACAGCAAGGTGAAGATCGAATAAATGAGCCAGATTGATGCGGCAGGCTTCTGCAACAAGCTTGAACAGGCCGCCATCGCCGGAAAAAGACCAGGGTGTATGGGATTGCTCAAGCTGCAGAGCCGATTCACGATCGCTATAAAGCAGCTCATTATGAACGGAGCCATCAACTTTTTTATAAGTCAACTCGATGGCTTCCGGACCAAAAGGTCTCACCTGAACAACTGTTACAGGCTCTTTAGGTATAATTCCAGATAAGACTTGTCCGATCTGGATGTCAGCCAGCCGCATGTGTTTTTGGTTCCTCCGACAAAATTAAATTGATATAAACCGCAACATAAAGATGCTGTCGGATTCCTGATCTTTATGTATTATACAATAATAAGCAGATGAATTGAACCATCAGTTCGGTGCTTCTCATGCAGCTGTTAAATAAGTCGGTGTCTCCGAATCGATGGTTCTGTCTGCTACAGTATCAACATGAAAGAAAAATAGTTGCCATCCGGGTCATCGGAGCATGAGGGCCCATATCTTTTATTGCTATTGCTAAGTCAAAAAAGATGGGAGAACGATGATCTACCTCCTTGCTTGTTGTGTAGGCGGCTGTTGTAGAATTATTATGGCTCATTGTCGATCTCGAAATACTTTCCCTCCCAATTTCGGAAAACCGCTTTGTTTTTTCCGATGTAACAGAGGTAATTAGGCAGGATAGGCGTTTTACCGAGACCTTTCGGTCCGTTGACAATATAGGTGGGGATGGCCATGCCGGAAGTTCTGCCGCGGAGGGACTCCATGATCTCCAATCCCTCTTCGATCCTGACCCAGAAATGAGCGGTCCCTATAACGGTTTTGGGATGGAAAATGTAATACGGCTTGACTCTTATCGTCAAAAGTGCCTGGTTCAGCTTGCGTACCACATACTTATTGTTGTTGATGCCATTGAGCAGGACCATTTGATTGCCAAGAGGAATGCCGGCATCCGCCAGCATATCACAGGCTTTTTTTGATTCGCGGGTGATTTCCCTTGGGCTGTTGAAGTGGGTGTTCACATAAATTGGATGATATTTTTTCAGTATTTGTGTTAATTCGGGCGTGATTCTTTGAGGCAAGGTTACCGGTGTTCTTGTTCCAAAGCGGATGATTTCCACATGCTTGATTTGGCGAAGCTCTGAGAGCAGCCAGTCTATGGCTTCATCACTGAGCATGAAAGCGTCGCCCCCGGTGATGAGCACATCCCGGATTTCCGGATGGTTGCGCACGTAATTGATGGCTTGCTTCAGCTGATTCTGGGACGCGTGTACATCGCACTCGCCGATCAGACGCCGGCGCTGACAAAAACGGCAATACATGCCGCACAGATTGGTGACTTTTATGATCAGTCTGTCCGGATACCGTCGTGTAATCAGTTCTGCTGGTGTCCAGCCTTCCTCATCCATCGGATCCGGCTCACCTTTCTCGTCCAGTTCTAAAATGGAAGGAACAGCTTGTTTCCTGATCGGGCAATTCGGGTTATTGGGATCGATCAAAGACAGGTAATAAGGAGAAATGGCAAACCGGAATTTTTTACAGACCTCTGAGATTTGCCGCTGCTCTAAGGAAGATAAGTTGAGAATAAAAGCAAGATCATCGACTTTTGAAAAACGATTTTGAAGCTGCCAGTGATAATCAGCCCATTCGTTTTCTGTCGCACCGAGTTTATTAAGGATAGCCTGCTTTCGAAGCTCGATCTGCTTTTCATCTTCAATTCCTGTTTTGATCGTGTTTTTAATCTGCTCATAGTCCGCAATGGTTCGAAAAAGATGATCAAAACGATCTTCTTTAACGTTGATGTTCCTGACTTGATATTGCCTTGGCATCTTTCTTCCTCCCTTAAAATAAAAGCGATTATCACAACCCCGTGATAATCGCTTTAAAGGCAAAATAAACAAACTCCTTCAAAGCTTCCGAGGTTAGCTGACGGATTCGGACCGAAGAAACTTAGCCCTACCGGTATAACCGGATTCACCCCAAATGATTGGTTCCCCCGTATCCTGTTGATAAAACAAACAGGAATTCAGCTTATTCAATTATGTAAAAATGGTATACCTATAGACTTTCTTTGTCAATTATTATTTTCATTGTCAAGATGTGTTGCGTTATAATGGTGGTATAAAAGGAATGAAACGAAGAAACAAGGGAGGACCGTTTATGGAATTTTGCTGGATTACAATCACGGTTAAAGATTTAGATGAATCGTTGAAATTTTACCAGGAGATCGTAGGCTTGCCACTTGTTAATCGCATGCAGGCAGGACCGGATACGGAGATTGCGTTTTTAGGGGAAGGGGAAACACAAATTGAGCTGATCGCTCATAAAGGGCAGCAGGATGTCCAAATCGGTCCGGATATTTCATTGGGATTTTCTGTCTGTTCACTTGATGAAACGATGCGCTTTATTCTGGACAAAGGGATTCCTGTCTTATCCGGCCCGTTTCAACCAAATCCATTCATCAGATTCTTTTTTGTGCTGGATCCGAATGGGCTGAAAGTACAGTTTGTTGAAAAGAAATAACACAGTTGATCCTGACGATGAAACGCGGTTTGTATGATCCAAAATTATTTTTAAAGATTGGATATTGTTAAGCCATTAAGTGATATAATTTAAGAAGTGAATCAATTCAAAAACTCTTTTTTCAAAATAATTCAAATTGATAGAGATTTATCGGCGCATGAATCAAAAACAAATGAAATTTAACAAATGGGAATCTGTTCCTATGTTATCGAATGGAGGCATCTCCTATGCGGCGTCAAAAGATCTTGTCTGCCGTGATGACAATCGTCTTGCTTCTTTTCGCTGTCGGTTGTCAGCCAGGCCTTAATTTATCAACTTCAGATATGAAAACACAAGCAAGTGAAGCAACGTCTAGAAACCAGAAAACCGAAAAAACAGAGCCGAGTAAATCCAGTCATGAAACGATCACATTTTCTGGCCAGGGCAACAGCAGCTCAAATATAATGAATGGAGGCGTTATTGCCAAGGCCGATGGCTGGTTTTATTTCCATAATGTTTATGACCAGTTTTTCTTGTATAAAATGAAGGAAGATGGATCGTCAAAAACTAAATTAAGCGAAGATAACCCTTGGAACATTAACGTAGCTGGTGACTGGCTGTTTTATACAAGCCAGAAAGAGGACTATAACTTATATCGAATCAAAACGGACGGATCCGGCAGAGAAAAATTGATTGATAACTATTGCCGTAGTGTAATTGTTGTCGATGATTGGATTTATCTGATTCAGCATGTCCTGGGATCCGTCTATAAACTTAGGATGGACGGATCAGAACTGACCTGCATCAATGATGGCAGCTG
>JAGPFK010000038.1 GCA_018056585.1 Clostridia bacterium
AGATCATATTGAATTGAAAGAGAGCTGCCAAGCCATTGTTTACGAGCTGAAAACAGTTCTTTAAAAAACTCTCGGTTGTCCTCAAGATAACCCATCCCATAGATCATCGGGTCCTCATCTCCCTGATACAACATCGGAACGCCGTCAATAAAACTGATCAGGGTCCACAGAGCCCTGGCTTTTTCTGTGCCATAGACCAATTGAGGTCTTTTTTGGTCAAAAACCCAGGAAACCGTGTCATGATTTCCTAAAAACCGCATATGCAAAACACCCTCCGGCTTGCTTTTTACCTCAGCATGAAGGTATTTTACGATTTTGGACGCATAGGTGGCTTCGTCGATGTTTTGTTGATTCAACGTATATAGCAGCCGGTAAAAAGGCATGTCATAAAACAAATCGCTGTATGGCCAATAAAATGGAATGGGATAAAAATTTTCAGAGATAATCAGCGGCTTGACACCGCTGTCAAGAAAAGCCTGCCGAATCACCCGGGTCGCCGCGATGCCGCCGGCCATATTGGAGTTGCTCGGCCTGTTTCCAGGTGCCGGATTCCAGTTGGGCAGCCCGCCCATTCCGCAATCGATGCGCGCTCCGCCTAAATGGAACTTGCTGATCTGATCTTTGACCAGATCATAAAGATATTGCTGATAGTCTTTGTTTGCCATATCAAACGACACGCAATCCCATTCGATCTGTATCTTACCCTCTCGATTGACGGCGCACCATTCGGGATGCGCTTTGGCAAGCGGAGCATCCGGCGGCGGACCATGCGGCACATAATCATACAAAACTTGAATGTTCTGCTTTTGCGCTGTTTCACTGAAATAAGCTGCGCCTGCTTCACCCCCGTACCGCTCGTCGATTTTCGCCATATCGAGCGGCTGATACACATCTGTCAGGCCCTTATGCTGAAAAACAGGCAAAAGCCAGATGTGTTCGATGCCCATTTGGGAAAGCGGGTCAAGTTCTTCGGCATACTCGAATAAATCAAGTCCGGCTCGGAACCCGGCATCCATGGTGCCGGCCGGGTGAGCCGAATAGACGGGGCCGTCCGTTTGACCATTCTTCGCCGCTGTCCAGCCATTTTCAGTATAAAAATCACGGATCGAAGCGTAGGGATCAGATGGATCCGCAAACTGGATAAAAAGATCCCCGACCCTTAATGATTCACCTTCAAGCAAATCAGCCTCGGTTGCTGAAAGAAAAAACGCCGACAATCCGTTGTCCCCGCTTAATGCATAACCGGTCCGCCATTTTTCCTGATCGTTGAGAAAAAAGAGGTGAAAGGGGGACCCTTCACTGTCGATCATGATAACCGGCGTCACCAGATCGGCCTCAATGATTCTATTGGGAAGCTGGCGCGCGAGTTTGCGGGTACCGGATGGCATATTGCCAGGATAAAAAACGGTCGTGCCTGGATTGAGTTTTAAACGGTCAAGGCAAAATAATACGCCATTGATCCATTGTTTTTCACTACCCGTGTTCTTCAGATCAACGTGGCAACGCAAACCGTCCGGCTCGACAGAATAGCTGATCCGAAGCTCTGTTTGACCGGTACAAAGCCGAACGGCCGCGCCATCTTCAGTTTCCTCAAAGTCTTCGAGTTCGTATCCATAGCTAATCCGTCCGGTTGTGCGGATGGTCGGGAGTTCATAAGTCGCGAGGCTGGCAAAATCGCTGAAAACCAAAGAATCCATCACATAGGCTCCGTTCAGACCGACATCAATCAAAAGGCCGGTCAATTCAAGACGGACATCGTCTTTTTGAAGGAGGACTGGATTACCGTTTTGCCGGTCAAACCAAGCAGTCATCCCATTCCTTGAAACGGAAAAATAATTGGTCTCATCAAGCGGCCGCCATGTCTCAGGATTCGTGTGCAGATTATCGGGTCTCGTCGGATCATCCGGCTCGATTGCTGATGCGGTTACAATAAAGGACTCGGGGCTTTCTATTTGAGTTTCCGACTCAGTTTGTGTCGATAAGCTCTCACTTATGTCTTGATTTCCGCAGGAAACGGGTATAATAAAAAGAACGATGATAAGGAAAATCAAAGTGAGACACGTGACTCGGCCTGTTCTTTTTTTCATTTTAAAATCCTTTCCATCAACCGCTCCAAAAACAGGTCTTTTCTGACCGAAACAGCGACCTCCACCCGCCTTCCTTCCGGTTTGTCATGAAAAAAGGAAGAGCAATCAAGCGTCATACCCCGGCTGTATTGTCCTTTCGTTTCAATCTGAACCTGCCTTTTTTCAAAATGCAGAACATCCGGCCAAATACAGCAAGCTGCGGTCAAAGGATCATGAAGATAGGGAAGAAAAGCAAAATATTGCCGGAATATTAAAAGCAGTTGGTGCAAAAAATGGGTCCGTATGTTTCCGGTGTCGCGAATCAGATCAAGATGCTTCTGCGAAAACTGACAGGATTCAGTTACATCCAATCCGACCATTTTCAGTGGGATATCTGACGAAAAAACGATCTGTGCCGCTTCCGGATCACACAATATATTCCATTCCGGTCTTGCCGGGCGCATTTCTCCAATCATGCCGCCCATCAAGATCAGTTCAGCTTTCTGGCTGATCCGGGGCTCAATAAGCAGGGCTAATGCGATGTTGGTCAAAGGGCCGATGGCACAGAGGGTTATTTTTTCATCGCTTTTCATCACCTGGTCAATCAGGAAATGGACGGCGTGCTGCGGCTGCGGCGAGAAAACAAACTCTTTGGGTATGACATCAGCCTGCAGGGCACGGTGCGATGGATCCCAGTGTCCCAGAATGGGCGCTTCACAGCCGACGGCAACAGGAATCCCGCTTTTTTCCCATACTTGGGTCTGATAACAGGCCAATGCGGCCCGCCGTAAAACATCCCGATAGCAGACTGTGATGCCGCGCAATTCAATTTCCGGTGAATTCAGCAGCAAAGCAAGCGCCAGCGCATCATCTATATCGCCGCCTATATCGGTATCTAAAATCACTTTCCTGGTCATGGCCTGCCACCATCCGTCATCAGGACAGAGCCCCATCCGGGCAGGCGGATAAAATCGCCCTTCTCCTCGGCAGAACCATAGGCAATGCGGCCAAGACGCGTAAAATCTACAGTCAGTATTTCCTTTTCTATTTCAACCGGGCTGTCGCTCAGATTGATCAGGACGAGACGCTGTTTGTCACCCTTTTCCCGCACAAAAGCAAAAATGGGAGTACCGGTATAAACATATCGAATGGAGAAAGTGTGATCCAGATACTGTTTTCTGACCGCAAAAAGTTCTGAAAAGAAATCCCTTAAATCAATCAAGTCTTCCTGGTGACACAACCTTGGATCTTCATCGCCCTGGTAAATCATGGGGATGCCGTCAATCAGGCTCAGCAGAGTCCAAAGGGCTTTTGCTTTTTCCGCCCCGTAGACGCGCACCGCCCTGGCTTTGAAAAAAACCCAGCTGACGGTGTCATGGTTGCCAAGGAAACGCAGCTTGATATGGTTTTGGGGTGTGATCCAGTGTTCACGCTCCAGCCAGCGGGTCAGGGTTTTGGCATATAAAGCCGGTTCAAGCTGCCTTTCCTCCATTTCAAATAATGTCCTGTAAAGAGGCATATCGTAAAACAAATCGGACACAGCATAGTATTGGGGCAGCGGATTGAAATTCTCCGGAAGAATCAGCGGCTTTTTATTCATGAAGAGAAAGGCGTCCCGAATGGTTTTCGATATTTGAACACCTCCGCGAAGATTCGAGCTGCTGGGCCTTGATCCGGGATAAGGGCGCCAATTGGACAAGCCGCCCATGGCGCAATCGATTCGGCTTCCATCAACATCAAACCGTTTGATGTGATCCACAACAAGATCAAAATGGTAATCTAAATAATGGGGATTGGTCATATCAAAGGAAACGCAGTCCCATTCATTTTGCAAAGACTGGTCCCGACGCCGCGAGCACCAGTCATCATGCACTTTTGCGAGCGGATCCTCAGGCGCCGGCCCATGGGGGACATAATCGAAAAGGACCGTCAATGAAAGTTTATGAGCCTCTTCGATAAAATAGCGGACCTCCTCATCGCCTCCATATTTCGGATCAATGACAGCCTGATCCGATGGGTGATAGACACCGCGGTCTGCATGCTCGAAAATGGGCAGCAGCCAAATGTGGTCAATGCCAAGTTTTGAAAGGCCTGGCAACTCTTCTGCGTACCGGCGCATTGTCTTCGGATCGCAAAATCCACTGTCCATGGTGCCATAAGGATGACAGGAATAGAGAACGCCGTCCTTTATTCCCTCGCTTGAAACGGTGTATCCCAGCTGATCAAACAAATGCCGGACGGAAAGCCACGGTTGATCGGGGCCGACAGGCTGAAGATACAAAGAACCGACCGTAAAACCCTGCCCGGGAGCCAAACGGATTTCAACAGCCGGATAGTAAACAGTTGTGAGCACATCATCAGCCGTCCGGTAAATGGCCGTTCCCCACTTTTCTTCTTCGTCGATAAAAATAACATTGATGTTTTGATCGTCAAAGCGGTGGTGTGACACGGCGTTGACGAGGCCTGCCTGAATAATTTCATCAGGATCCAATTTTCGTACATCAAACAAATCATGTGGCACGTTGCCGGGAAATTCGCTTTCCACAATCTGACAGGACTTTGGGATCGGAAGGCGAAGGGCCAAAACGACACCGGTCACATCAGTCGTTTTTTCGCAGAGATTATGTATTGTCAGAGAAAGAGACAGAGCCTGATGGATCCATTGCCACGTTAATGCGATGTGAAAGCCGCTCTTTTCATATCTCGCTGTCGCCTTATTCCTGCTGCAGGACCAGGACATGAAGCCTGGATCTGATTGCAGGGGAGTCGGCTGAATAACAGGCAGTTCCCATGTTCTTTTATCATCGAGCGGATCATGGACAAACAATTCATTCATCATCGTTTCATCGACGCCAAGATCAAACAAAAGCCCGTCACAGAAAAATACCGTGTCGCCCTTTGAAACGGATAAAAGACGGCCTGTTTCTTTGGAAAATACAGCAGAACACGCGCCATCAGATAAAATCAGCTGATCATCCTTGCTTAACACAGACATGGGGAGTCCTCCTTTTATAGGTTAAACGTTTATCCTGTTCTGTTTATACACTCCCCTGTCTGATCTGTCAACCCATCAACAATCAGAAAAAATCTGAGACAGTCAGGTTTTTCCCGTAAAGGCCGGCAAAAGCATGATTTTTCTTTACATCTTCCGAATCCGGGTGAGCGGTCAGCCATTTATTAACAGCACACAAAAGCCGGCTTTCCCAATCTTCGGATTTGGCCAAAACACGTTGAATCTGCTCTTCGGAGAGGGGCGCATTGGTCATGTCCGGCAGGATGATGATGGCTCTGAACCCCATGTCTGATGTCTGGCAGGGAGCGTAGTGCAGCGTGGTCGCGTAAAGCTCAACGGCTGTACCGGCCGGAACATGGAAAGCTTCGACTTTTTGCGTGTCATATCGTCCTTCTTCCAGATCTCTCCTGTCCCCCAGCATGAGAATCAAATCGGTTGCCGAAATCAACAGTTCGCTGGAGCGATGGTACTCAAGAGCGTTCAACGCCGTATTAAAGCCAAAGCAAAGTCCTGCCTGAAGGGGTTGGCTTCCGCCGTAAACGGCGCAGATCTCTGAAAAGTCTTTTGTGTTCTCGAGCGCCTGAACCGATCGCATATATACGGTGCCGTCTTTAGGCATCTCTTCGCTTTTTGCCATTTTGATGATTTCCACGGTTGGCAAGCCTGATGGAACCCGCCCGTATCTAGAGAAAGTAAGATCCGTGATTGTTTGCAGTTTCATATTCAAAACCTCCTCGCATAAACTGTCTGTTTTTATGATTGCTGTGATAGCCATAAAAGTCAAGTCAATCATTTGATCCTCTTTATTTATGTTATAATAAAAACATCTGAAAGTTCTTCTTCAAATACAGCAGCAAAAACAAAGCTTCTTTTCAAACGAACATTGGAAAAAGAATCATTTAAACCAGAAAACGGTTTGGATGTGCGGCGCATGTTACTCGAATTGGTAACAATCATCACATTCAAGGTCAGAACTGAAGAATATAATTTATTCAGCAATTGTATTTCAGCCAGCTGACTGTCAACAGTCAGAATTGACAGATGTGGTCCGGAACGGGTAGGCAGATCGGCATTTCAAAACAATATGCAAAGAAGGGTCGGTGATGCCAGGATAAATCAATGCACATACTATTTTTCATGTTGGTTAAGCGGCTGCAGATGAGCAAACAGGTCTTTTATGAGAAGAATTGATCATCAACGAGGAAAGGAGAATGGTCCTATGAAGTATCCTGTGTTGTTGTCTCCGATTAAGATAGGCACGATGGATGTTAAAAATCGTTTTGTCGTGCCACCGATGGGAACGAATTTCGCAAATCCTGATGGCAGTGTTTCACAACAGCTTATTGATTATTGGGTAGCTCGCGCAAAGGGAGGCTACGGTCTTTTAATTGTTGAAGTTTCAGCAATCGATCCGCTTGGTAAGGCAATCCCGTGGCAGCCTGGCATTTGGGATGATTGCTTCATACCCGGATGGAAACAGCTTGTAGATGAAGTTCACAAGTATGGTGCCAGGATTGCTATACAACTACACCACGCGGGCCGTCAAACGGTGCGTGATGTCATTGGTGCTCAGCCGGTCGCTCCCTCACCTATTCCATGCCCTGTGGACAAAGAAATGCCAAGAGAACTGACAACAGAAGAAACGTATGAGCTCATCGAAAAGTTTGGCGATGCAGCGAGAAGAGCCAGAGATGCCGGATTCGACGCTGTTGAAGTCCATGGCGCCCATGGTTATCTGATCGCTCAGTTCATGTCCGCTTATTCTAATAAGCGAGTCGACGAATTTGGCGGCGATTTCATGAGCCGAATGAAATTCCCCATTGAAATCATAAAAAATATCAGAAGAAAAGTTGATGCCAACTATCCGATCATTTTCAGATTCAGCGGCGACGAACGGGTACCCGGCGGCAGAACGATGGAAGAGTCAAGACTTGTGGCTAAGGTCATGGAAAAAGTTGGTGTCAATGCTCTTCATGTCTCAACGGGTGTCTACGGAAGTATGCCCTGGCTGATCGCACCGTCAGCGGTAGCGCCTGGGTATAATGTGTATGCTGCTGAAGAAATAAAGAAAGCGGTCAGCATACCGGTGATCGCGGTTGGCCGTATCAATGATCCACTGCTGGCAGAAGACATCCTCGAAGCCAATAAAGCTGATATGGTGTCGCTTGGCAGAGAATCCATCGCTGATCCGGAATTGCCAAATAAAGTAGCCGCTGATTTAGCAGAGGAGATTTCACCCTGCATCGGTTGCATGCAGGCCTGTGTCGGCTATCTGTTTGATCCGAATCATTTGAAAATATCCTGTCTTGTCAACCCCTTTACCGGGAGAGAAGGAGAACTTTGCGTTAAAAAAGCCGATGCGTCTAAAAAAGTGATGGTTGTCGGCGGCGGGCCTGGGGGGCTTGAAGCAGCCTGGCTGGCAGCGAAACGAGGCCATTGCGTAACCTTGTATGAAAAAGAGAACGTATTAGGCGGTCAATATAGAATCGGTGCCATCCCACCGACAAAACAGGATATTCTTAAAGCCTTGAGGTACTATGAGACCATGGGGAAAAAGTACGGTGTGACGTATGAGATGGGCGTTGAAGTCACCGATGACTTCATCTTAAAAGAAAAACCAGATGTTGTGATTCTCGCGACAGGCGCAGTTCCTCTGATACCCAGGATTCCCGGCATTGACAACCCCAACTTCGTTATGGCCATTGACGTGTTGGAAGGCAAAAAAGAGGTAGGAGCAAATGTTCTGATTGTCGGCGGGGGCATGGTCGGAGTTGAAACGGCAGATTTTCTGGGTGAACATCAACATCAGGTGACTATTGTTGAAATGCTTCCTGAAATTGCGCTGGATGAGCAGGATGCAGTCAAGTATTTCTTGCTAGAGAGATTGAAACAATATGGTGTGAATGTGATAACCCAGGCAAAAGTTATTGAATTTCTTGACAATGGGGTTGTCTGCGATCTAAACGGAAAAGAAGAAAAATTGACTGGCTTCGATACCATTGTGCTTGCAATGGGTGCTCGGGCTTACAATCCTCTGGAGGAGAAGATAAAAGGCAAAGTACCGGAAGTTTACGTCATCGGCGACGCAGTCGAAGCCAGAAAAGCCGTCGAAGCCATAGAAGAGGCGGCAAGGGTAGCGGTAAAAATATAAGCCGGTTCAAAACGAAAGCGTACTGCAAGTAAAAGGTCTTAAGGGAGGCTGTTGATTTTTTTAAATCAACGGCCTCTTATTTTTAATGGTTTCCATAAATCAGATGTTTTCGAAATCAGTTCATTCGCTTTTTCAAATCATGTTGGACATCAAGGCCATCTCTGATTTGACCAGTTTTCATAAATGGACAAAGGCAAACCAAAAACAATGATTTAAATTCATTAAGCCAAAAAAAAATGTGCCATTTTGCAAGTGGGTCTCATCTGATTGAACACAGAGGGCCTTATAACCATTTTAATTCGACCAGAGC
>JAGPFK010000040.1 GCA_018056585.1 Clostridia bacterium
AGCAAGCCGCGTGACAATGTCAGCGAGGCTTTCATCAAACTGAGCCAGCGTTTGACGCACATATTCAGATGACCCCTGTGTGAACTGCAGGAGCGTACTATCCAGTACATGAATCAGCGTTTGCAGTTGCTGATTCATCTCATTCGCGCTTCGCGCAATGGCTTCTGTTTCCTGCTTGGTCTGCCTGATGATTGAGTCCACGACCTGAGTCAACTGCTGGCTGAACCGTGAAGTTTCTTCCTTCATAGAAGCCAGCAGGTTTTCAGCTCCTTTCTGCTTCTCGTCGACTGTTTCTCTCATGGTTGTGGCTTCTCGAATCGTTCGATCCGTCATATCGGAGAGACTTTGGATTTCTGCGTCAAGGTTTTGTGCCCAAAAGGACAATGATTCTGTCAATTGAGCGGTGGTCTGGGATAAAACAGCCATTAACTCCCGAATGGTCATAAAATCCTGGCTCATCGCAGCATGGGTCTCTGAGAGTTTTTCCATGGACTGTAAAACGCCCTGCTGGATCTGCTCGGATTGCTGATAAACGGTATCCATAGCCCGCATGGCGACCTCAATGTAATTCTTGACATCGGCCATGAGAGAACCCATCTGTGCAATTTCCCGGTTAATTGGGTGCATGTGTGCAGCCAGCTCTGAAGATAAAGCCGAAGCAAACTGTTCAGCTAACTGTTGCATGCCGTGCTCCTGCCGTTCTGATAAATCATGAGCCAGCTGGCCAAGCGCCAGGGTCGACTGCTGAAGGGAAGGTGCGACACTTTCCGTCAGCACCTGCTCGATGCTTCGGCGGATTCCATCTGCCATTTCACTTCCTGCGAGTCGATCCACCACATCCGTCAGTGCCTGCAATTTTTCCTGCATCTGATGATCATATTCTAAATAAGCATCAACCAAGGCCGCCACGCCTGTTTGATCGCTAAAAACAGGCACACAACGCCCCAGAGCCACATAGAATGCGTCCAGCTGCTCTTTAAGCAGCTGGCGGTTGTATTTGATTGCCGCATCAATCAAAATAGAGATGGCTAAGGCCGTCACCGCGGGAAGTAAAACCAGTAAAAGGCCTAATTCCTGCGTTTGTACCGGCTGAGGCTGCTGAATCAGCCATGAAATCAAAGAAGCCAGCAAGCCGCATGATAAAATGCGGGCGGGCAGCCACGAGCTGACGGCGCCACGCTGGGCCGGAGTCAGCCAGGCTTGGAGCGGCAGTGAAGTAGCCGGATCGGGAATCCAACGACCCTGATACAGTTGTTGGCAATCCTGATCCATTTGAAGAAAGTGCTGCATGGTGAAATCAGGCCAATTCTCTTTTATCGCGCGCAGAATGACCGGCCAGTTATCCAGACTGCGGCTTTGCAATCCATTCAGAAAGTGGACTAAGTCCGACAATGGCTTCGCCACCTTGTTTTTTAATCGTGTCAGCATCAAGCGATTTATGATGGCAAACAGGATGAAAAGAAGCGGAATTACGCCTGATACCAATTTGTGAATCAGGGGCAGATCAGCAAAAGGGAAGGCTGCCAGAGCCATGGTCTTAACCTCCTTGAATCAGGGATTGAGCGCTGTCAATTCCGGTATGACGAACAAACCGTCTTTTCGAACCAATTCTCCATCAAACCAAATTTCACCGCCTCCATACTCGGCTCGTTGAATATGAACAAGGTCCCAGTGAATAGCGGACGCGTTACCGTTTTTTGCTTCTTCATAACAGGAACCAGGTGTCAAATGAAACGAGCCTGCAATCTTTTCGTCGAAGAGTGTGTTGCAGGATGGTTCTAAAATAAGGGGATTAAACCCGAGCGAAAATTCGCCGATATAACGGGCTCCCTCATCGGTATCAAGAATATGATTGAGTTTTTTCTGATGCTGCTCGGCGTCAGCGTGAATAATCCGGCCGTCCTGAAAGGTCAGCCGAATCTTGTGAAAGAGCGTACCCCAAAAAAGGGAGGGCGTATTAAAAACAATATGACCGTTAACGGATTCTTTAACGGGCGCTGTAAAGCACTCACCGTCAGGGAGGTTATATTCCCCGCAGCAAGGTTCGGCCGGGATGCCGGAAATAGAAAAGGAAAGGTCTGTGTCAGGCCCGATAATCCGGACCTGGTCTGTTTTTTCCATTAGCGCTTTAAGGGGGGCGGCTTTGAGCTGCATGGCCTCATAATCTAAAGTGGACGCCTCAAAAACAAAGTCGAGATAGGGAATATAAGGCATTTGGGCTCGCTGCGCTCTGGCCGGTGTTGGATATTCGAAAAGAACCCAGCGTCTTTGATTGGTCAGAAGATCTTTGAACGGTTTGTTCTTCGTGGCCACCAATTGGTGTACAGCCGGATCGATGCGGCTCAATTCCGCGTCGTTGTTATAAGCGCGAATGATTATTTCCCCGACAAGGTTTTCAAATTGTCGGATCTGTGCTTTTGCCATATCCTCTAAAAAAGCGGCTGACGCACCATCATCATTCGGGTCATAAAGTTCCAGCAACTGTCTTGTGATTTCATTGTCCGTCCATTCAACCCGGGCAAAGGCGCCTATTTCTGCTGTTTCTGACAAGATAGCCTGGACGAGCGGTCGGGCGCAAACATCAGCTGATAGACTATAACCATCACCTTTTTTGATTTTCATCGAGTGATGCAGCATCACCTGCGCCAATTGATAAAATCTTGGGTCACGCATGTTTTGCCCTCCTTTTGGCTTATTTTGCCGATAAGTCCATTATATCAGCATGATGAGCAAAATAAAAAGAAGTCAGGAATGACCCAGAATTGCACACAAACGGTCAAGACTTTCCACATTCTCCGCCGCGAAAGGTTGCGATCCAGGGAGGATTTTTCGGATCAGGCCGGTCAGAACTTTTCCTGGCCCCAGTTCATAAAAAGCTTCTGCCCCATCGGTCGCGATCGTACGAACTTCGTCCACAAAGCGAACCGGACTGCATAAATGGTGCGCCAGATAATCCGGCCAATCGATGGTGTCCGGAATTTTTTGGGCCGTCGCATTGCTGTACAGAGAAAAACAAGCCTTTCTAAAGTTCAGCTGTTTTGCATAGCGCTTAAGCTGCTCGGCAGCCTCCTTCATAAAAGGCGTATGAAATGCACCGTTTACATCAAGTGGAACGATGCGACGGGCACCGGCGTCGACCAAAGCATTCAGGCAATCGGGCAAAATGTCTGCCAACCCGGACACGACGACTTGTCCCGGCGCATTGAAATTAACCGCATAGACCTTTTCGTGAAACGGAGGTTTTTCTAAGATATCCAGAATAACACGATCGTCCAACCCAATCACAGCAGCCATACCGCCAGGCCTCTGCTCGGCTGCCTTCTGCATGAGTTCGGCTCGCTCCTTAACCAATAAAAAAAGGTCGGCCGGATCCAAAACGTCCGCCGCTGCCAGCGCGCTGTATTCGCCCAGTGAAAATCCGGCCAGGCATACGGCAGCGGCCAGCTTATGTTTTTCCTGCAAAGCCTCCCAGATCGAAAGGCTCATTGCAACAATAGCCGGCTGCGCATAAATGGTTTGTGATAATTGCTCGCGCGTCAGTTCAAGGGGACTGTAGCCAAGAACGCATGAAGCGGTTTCATAAAGGGCCCTCGCCGCCGGACTGACTTCATAAAGATCTGCGCCCATCCCCGGATACTGCGAACCTTGCCCCGAAAAAACAAAAGCGTTCATATTCATATTCCTTTTCCTGCTTCAACCCATTTCTCTTGACAGCATTTTTAGAGGGGGTTATGATGTATATGCTTTGACATTCAAAATATTTGATAAGCAAAATGAATGTCTGCCTCCTTCGTATTATAGGCTAAAAAATGCGGTAAGAACAAGGGGTTTCGGAGGGAAACATGCTCAAGATGAAAATCATTGGCACGGGCAGCTATCTGCCGGAGCTGATCGTAAACAATCACATGATGGAACAGATCGTGGACACCAGTGACGAATGGATTACCACGCGTACTGGCATTTCGGAACGCCGTTTGTCTGCGGGGGAGCCGACCTGGTACATGGCGGCTCAAGCGGCGCGTAAAGCTTTGGAGGCGGCGGAACTGACCGGTGATCAGATCGACCTCATCATTGCAACGACATGTACCCCGGATTACTATTTACCCACAACCGCTTGTATTGTTCAGGCCGAAATCGGGGCGGACCGAGCTTTTTGTTTTGATCTCAATGCGGCCTGCACCGGGTTTATTTATGCACTAGATCTGGCAGCCAGGTACTTGCAAGATTTGTCTATTCATAATATTCTTATTGTGGCGAGTGAAATTATCAGTAAGCTGACCGATTACAGTGATCGATCAACTTGTATTCTTTTCGGTGATGGCGCGGGAGCAGTGGTCTGCTGCCGCGGGCAGGATGACGAAGAAAGTGCTTTGCTGTCCACTCAACTTGGCTCTGAAGGAAAAAACGGACATGTTTTGGTCAGCAGAGCTCTTAAAGTTCAACATCCTTTCCTGAAGGAAGGCGCCGTTTGGCCGGATCGGTTTGGAGAGCATTCTGATCACACGGTCACCATGGAAGGACAGGAGGTATTTAAATTCGCCGTTCATGTTTTGACCGAATCGGTCCTTGAGGCTGCCACCAAGGCCAATGTAGATCTTTCGGAGTTGCGATATATTATTCCTCACCAGGCGAATGCGCGCATTGTTGAGGCAGCAGCCCGCCGCATGAAAGCCGATCCATCTCAAATCATCTCGCGCGTAGCGGACTTTGGTAACACATCTTCAGCGAGTATTCCTATTTGTCTGGATGAACTGATTCGGGAAGGCCGCCTGCAGCGCGGAGAAAAAGTTGCCTTGTGCGGCTTTGGTGCCGGCCTGACCTACGGAGCAGCCATTTTTATTTACTGATAAAATCAAGAGTAAGAGTGATAAGAGGAACAAAAAAAATGAATCATAGTGATCTTTGCGCATTGCTTCATATTGATTATCCCCTGATCCAGGGGGGCATGGCTTGGGTTGCCGATGCATCATTGGCCGCAGCTGTTTCAAATGGCGGCGGGCTGGGCCTTATCGCGGCCGGATCCATGAATGCAGATTTGCTTCGGGGTGAAATACAGCGCGTCCGTGAAAAGACAAATCGTCCATTTGGCGTGAACATTATGCTGATGAATCCTGACGCCGATGATCTGGCACAGGTTGTTCTGGACGAAAAAGTGCCTGTAGTAACGACCGGAGCGGGGTCGCCCGGCCGATACATCAAAGCCTGGAAAGAAGCTGACATCCTTGTGATTCCTGTTGTTGCATCCGTGGCCTATGCCCGCCGCATGGAAAAACTGGGCGCTGACGCCGTTGTTGCTGAGGGAACAGAAGCCGGCGGCCATATTGGCGAACTGACAACCATGGTTTTGGTTCCTCAGGTGGTTGATGCGGTCAACATTCCTGTGATTGCCGCCGGGGGGATCGCCGACGGACGCGGCATTGCGGCCGCTTTTATGCTGGGCGCCAGCGGTGTTCAGGTTGGCACGCGTTTTTTGGTCTGTGACGAATGCAATATCCATGAAAATTATAAGCAACTGATTTTAAAAGCACGCGATATCGACACGGTTGTAACCGGGCGGAGTGGCGGACATCCTGTACGGGCTCTGAAAAATAAACTTTCCAGACGATTGCTGGAAATGGAGAAGAACAATGTAAGCTTTGAGGAATTTGAGGCCATTACAGTCGGCTCACTACGGCGCGCTGTCCGGGATGGCGATGTGGATGAAGGTACTTTTATGGCTGGCCAATCAGCCGGACTGGTCCATAAACGTCAGCCGGCTGCGGAAATCATCCGGGAAATGTTTCTGGAAGCACAAGAACTGCTGGGTGATCGTTTGCCGGTTGCGATCCCTGGACTTCAGCAGAATACGATGGCGGGAGGATCTGTATGATTGCTTTGATAACCGGCGCATCGCGCGGAATCGGCGCAGCAACTGCTTTACAGTTGGCAAAAGATGGCTTTGATGTTGCGGTTGTCTGCAGAAAAGAGCGCGAAAGGGCAGAAAATATTGCAGCACAATGTCGGGAAAGCGGTGTTCGGGCACAATCCTTCAGCGCTGATATCACCTTGGAAGATGAGTGCCGGCAATTGGTTTCTGATGTGCATGAAACGATGGGACAGATTTATGCGCTGGTCAATAACGCGGGCATGAATCGCGACGGCCTTTGTTTGCGGATGAGCCTTGAACAATTCAATTCAGTGATCGAAGCGAACCTGACCGGTACGTTTCTGATGTGCCGCGCTGTCTTGCCCGACATGATCAAAGCACGGTGTGGCAGGATCATCAATTTGGCATCGGTAGCCGGGTTGTACGGGAATGCGGGGCAAGTGAATTATGCGGCAGCCAAAGCCGGAATCATTGGCCTGACTCGTTCTTTGGCCAAAGAAGTAGCCTCCAGGCAAGTCACCGTTAATGCCATTGCGCCTGGTTTTATCGAAACCGATATGACGGCTGCTTTGCCTGACCGAATCAGAGAACACGCTTTACAGTCAATTGCGCTCGGACGCTTCGGTAAGCCGGAAGATGTTGCTTATGCCATCTCCTTCCTCGCGTCGCCGTCGTCTGAATATATGACTGGACAAGTCATTGAAATTTCAGGAGGTCTCGTCTTGTGAGCAGGATAAAGCCGGAAAAACCATATGAAGGTCGACGCGTTGTTGTCACCGGACTCGGTGCCGTCACACCGCTGGGCCTCAATGTGCCTGTGTTCTGGAAAAATCTGACGGCTGGAAAGCTTGGCATCAGCATGCTTTTGGATGAAGCTTATGAGGGCATACGAGCTCGTGTTGCAGCTCAAATAAAGGATTTTGATCCACTGACTGTTATGGAACGGCGGGAAGCGCGCCGCATGGACCGATTCAGCCAATTTGCCGTTGCAGCGGCAGCTGAAGCCGTGCAAAACAGTCGGATTCATTTTGACGCCTATGATCCCTGGCGTATTGGCGTGATAATCGGAAGCGGCATTGGCGGCTTGGGAACATTGTCTGAGGAATTTAAAAAACTATATCTGGGAGGTGGAACGTCCCGGATATCCCCTTTCTTTGTTCCGATGATGATTGCCAACATGGCGGCCGGCTGGGTTTCTATGATTTATGGCTTGAAGGGAAACAGCCTTTGCATCACAAGTGCTTGTGCGTCAGGCACGCATTCGATTGGCGAGGCATTCCGTGCCATCAAATATGGGTATCTTGATGCGTGCATTGCAGGCGGCAGTGAAGCACCGATTACGCCCATTGCCCTGGCGGGTTTTGACAATATGAATGCTTTGAGCCGCTCGGAGGATCCGCAAAGAGCATCCATTCCTTTTGACGCCAAAAGAGAAGGCTTTGTTATTGGCGAAGGCGCGGGTATTGTTATTCTGGAAAGCCTTGAGTCCGCTGTGGCGCGCCAAGCCGACATCCTTTGTGAAATAGTAGGTTATGGTTCGACATCGGATGCCTATCACATCACCTGCCCGGATCCGGAAGGTAACGGTGCCGCGATGTCGATGCGTCTGGCTATAGAGGAATCCGGCCTGACTCTGGATGACATCGATTACATCAACGCGCATGGGACAGGCACGCCGCTCAATGATAAAATTGAAACACTGGCTATCAAGACTGTATTTGGAGACCGGGCGTATCAAATTCGGGTCAGCTCTACCAAATCAATGACGGGCCATTTGTTGGGCGCCGCAGGTGCGATTGAAGCGGTCGCAACCATCATGGCTATTCATGACAATGTGATCCCTCCCACTATTGGGATCAGAGAGCCTGATCCGGAGTGCGATCTGGATTATGTGCCTGATCAGGCCATTCAGATGCCTGTTCGAGCTGCTCTCAGCAATTCCCTTGGTTTTGGAGGCCACAACGGAACGCTTTGCTTCAGGAAGGCAGATATACCATGACGATCAAAGATATGATTTTATTGATGAAGCACATGAATCAAAATGGCATTAACTTGCTTGACCTTGAAATGGACGGCGTCCATGTGAGACTTGAGAAAAATACCACGATCCCAGAGTCGGATGATCCGGGCCGAATTCATATTGGGGTTCATGGGACACAAACTCAAGCGATCGCCCAAAAGGAACTGCCTGAAGCAGAAGCGGTCAACGATGACAAACAGCTGGTCACAGCACCTGTCGTAGGTGTTTTTTACTCGGCCCCTTCTCCGGAAAGTGAGCCATTTGTTACCGTTGGATCAGAAGTGGAAGTTGGAGACACACTTTGCATCATTGAGGCCATGAAGCTGATGAATGAAGTGACCAGTCATGTTGCGGGCGTCATTTTACAGATTCTGGTTGAAGATGGCCAGCGCGTGGAATATGGACAGCCTCTGATGCGTATCGAAC
>JAGPFK010000041.1 GCA_018056585.1 Clostridia bacterium
TTGGTGTCATCGTTTTAGAAAGAGAACTTCTGATCGATTTGATTACAGAGGATGTCGCGAGAGGTGAGTTCGATTTTTCCGTTGAAAGCATCCTGAGACGCTATCGGGATCTTTCCATTCATGGTGTCGAGTACAAAGGCATTTTATTGCGTATCAACAGCATTCCAACTTATTTCGAAAGCACGATGAGCTTACTGGAAGAAAAGAAGCGCCGGGATTTGTTCTGGTCCGGTCTTCCTGTTTACACCAAAGTCATGGATGAGGCACCCGCTCTGTATGGCCCCGCAAATCAGGTCAAAAACAGTTTTATTTCCGATGGATGTCTCATCAACGGTACCGTGTCCAACAGCATGTTATTTCGCAGTGTCACCGTATCGGATCATGCGGTCGTGAGCAACTGCATCATCATGCAGGGTTCCTATATATCTGAAGGTGTCGAACTGGATCATGTGATTCTGGATAAGAATTGTGTGATCAGACCGGGTATTAAGCTGGTTGGCCACAAGGAATATCCGGTCGTTATTGGTAAGGGGGCGATTGTTTGACAGCAGGGAAAATTTTATTTGCCGCTTCCGAAGTTTCACCTCTGGCCAGCACGGGTGGCCTGGGTGATGTGATGGGCGCTTTACCAAAAGCCATCAGACGTCTGGGTTATGATGTCAGGATCGTGATGCCGCTTTACAAAAAAATTCGTGAGACGTATGGGGAAAAGCTGGAGTTTCTGGGTTGGCATATGATTCGTATGGGCTGGCGAACCCTGTATTGCGGCGTCCTCAAAATGGAATGGGATGGATTGCCGGTTTATTTCATCGACAATGAATATTACTACAATCATGACAAGATCTATGTAGACTATTCCTTTGACATTGAGCGATTCAGTTTTTTTCAGCGTGCGATTTTGGAAAGCCTGGAACAGCCGATGGGGTTTATACCGGATATTTTGCATTTGAATGACTGGCAGACCGGCATGATTCCCTGTTTACTCGAGGCTCATTATCGACCCTATGGTCGTCTGATGAATTTGATGACTGTCTTTACAATACATAATCTGAAATATCAGGGCATTCATGGTCGGGAACGCATTGCTGACCTCATGGATTTGCCTGATCGGTTTATGACAGAAGACGGTATTTTGCATGATGGCGTCCCCAATTTCATGAAAGCGGGGATCGTCTACGCCGATCGCCTGACTACTGTGTCACCGACCTATGCTGAGGAGATCAAATATGAGTTTTATGGAGAAGGGCTGCATGAGCTGTTGCGGCGTCAGCAGCACAAATTGATCGGCGTTTTAAACGGTATTGATGTGGATCGATACAATCCGGCAACGGACCCCGATATCCCCTGTCGCTACACGGTGGATACATGGAAAGAAGGTAAAGCCGTTTGCAAAGCTGCCTTACAGGAAGAATTGGGTTTAGACCCGGCTTCGTCCACACCGCTTGCCGTCATGGTGACGCGCCTGGTTGAGCAAAAGGGCCTGGATCTGCTTTTGTATGTTTTAGATGAAATGCTTGATGGGACCTTGCAGCTGGCTATTCTGGGCACCGGGCAGCCTCACTATGAGGAAGCGCTCAATGAAGCAGCCAGGCGTCATCCGGACTTCATGGCCGTTCGTTTAGCTTTTGATCCTCCGCTTGCCCAGCGTTTCTATGCGGGAGCGGATTTATTTTTAATGCCATCGATCTTTGAGCCGTGCGGGCTGTCTCAAATGATTGCGATGCGCTATGGTACCATTCCGGTCGTTCGCGAAACGGGGGGCCTTAAAGACACGGTCAAGCCTTACAATCAATATACGGGAACCGGGAATGGTTTTTCTTTCCGCAACATCAATGCGCATGAATTTTTATTCATTACCCGCTATGCTTGTGATGTTATGCGTCACATGCCACAGGCCTGGCAAGCCCTTGTCCGTCAAGCCATGAGTGAAGATTTCTCATGGGATCGTTCGGCCGCCGCTTACGGACAGATCTATGCTGACCTTCTTTCAACACAGTCCGGGGAGGCAAGATGAAGCTGAGTCATCAAAGCCGGTCCGCTACAGACCGTCAACCGTACGGAGCCGTGCCAGCCGGAACAACCGTACGGTTTTCTTTGTCATTTATACCGGATGAAGAAACAGACGGACTTTTCCTTTCGTATGCCTACGGTCTTTATACCTTCAAAACGGGTCGTTGCCGTATTTTTCAAAATCCACAACCTGTTGGCGACAATGTTTTGCGATATACCCTTTCGCTGAGGATGCCGCTTGAGCCCTGCTTGTTCTTCTATTGGTTCGAAGTGGACACTAAAAAGGGCCGGATGTATTACACGAAAGACACGGATGACCTTATGGGAGGCGGTCTTTTAGGCACTGAAAAACCGCGCTGGCTTCCGGGAGAGCCACATTGGCCCAAAGCCTTTCAAATCACGGTCTATGATCCGGATTACAGCGTTCCGGAATGGCTGGAGGGAGCCGTTATTTACCAGATCTTTCCGGATCGGTTTTGCCGGGATGCGGCTTTTACACCAGACCGGTTTAAGGCCGTTGAACGTCCTGAACGCATCTTTCATTTGAATTGGGATGAAGAAGTCGACTACCTGGGTAAACCGGAGACCGGGTATGGCGCGTTTGATTTTTTCGGCGGATCACTGAACGGGATCCGAGAAAAGCTGGATGACCTCGAGCAGATGGGTGTGACTGTTCTGTATCTCAACCCTATTTTTGAAGCCGCCTCATACCATCGATATGACGTGGGTGACTACGAAAAAGTTGATCCGCTTTTGGGGACGACAGATGATTTTATCGCACTTTGCGCGGAGGCTCAAAAACGGGGCATTCGGATCCTGCTGGATGGCGTTTTTAGTCATACAGGCGCCGACAGCCGCTATTTTAATAAGCTATCCCGTTATCCGGAACCAGGCGCCTGGCAAGAAGCAACAGAGGGTCTTTATTCTGTTTACACCAGCTGGTATCGCTTTCACAAAAGAGGCGATCAAATAACCTACGACAGCTGGTGGGGCTTTTCAAACCTTCCCAGTATCAACAAAGAGGATCTGACTTTCAGAAATAAAATCACCGGCGACGAAGGGGTCGCGAGATACTGGCTTCGCCTGGGCGCATCCGGCTGGCTGCTGGATGTCTCAGACGAGTTGCCGGATGATTTTTTAAGGGAATTACTAGTCGCAACCCGCAGAGAGAAATCAGATGCCGTTTTACTGGGAGAGGTCTGGGAAGACGCCAGTAATAAGGTCAGTTACGGGAGTTATCGGGATTTTCTGCTTGGCCGCACACATGATCATGTGATGGGTTATCCGTTCCAGCAGGCGTTAATCGGCTGGCTGTCCGGGCAGTTTCCTGCCGAGCAGATGCATCTGCGCTTGGAGACAATCCGGGAGCATTACCCGCCGCCAGCCTTTATAAGCTCTTTTAACCTCATCAGCAGTCATGATATTGTTCGAGCCATTACAGCATTGGCCGGTCCGCCGGATCCGGGTTATCGGGAAGCGCAGGCCAAGCTGTTCCTCACAAAAGAACAGCGTACGCGCGGTGAAGCCCTGCTGCGCCTGGCTGTTTTATTTCAGATGGTCTATCCGGGCTGTCCTGTTATTTACTATGGGGACGAAACCGGCCTGGAAGGGTACCGGGATCCGTTTAATCGAAGGCCTTTCCCATGGGGACGTGAAAACAAGGCGTTGCAGGCCTGGTTTTCCGCATTGGGCCGCTTGAGACGAGACTTGCTTGTCCTGCGCCACGGTTCTTATCAAATGCATAAGGCTCAGGGCGATTGTGTGGTTCTGGAACGACGCCTGAATGAAGAGGAACCACAGGCGAAAAACCAGCCGCATTCTGTTTTGGCCGCATTAAACCGCAGCCGTGAACCAAGGACCGTCGAATTTGAAGACCGAATCATTCACCTCGAGCCGATCGGCTGGCTGTTGGAAGCGGATGGAAAATCCATCAATCTGATCTGACTTATGGTAGAATAAAAGAAAAGTATTGAGAGGTTCGTCTATGTCTACACCCGTTCTTTTTGCACCCATGGCCTATACCCGATATGAAGCATCACAGACCTTGCCTGAAAAATTTTCCCGGCTGCTTTTAAGAAGCGGTTTGGCTCAAAAGGTTAAAGACAAGCAGGTCGCGATTAAGATGCATGTCGGCTCACACGTGACCTATTCCACGATTCCGCCGGTTTTTGTGCGAAAGCTGGTTGACTTTATAAAGCAAAACGGGGGGCACTGTTTTGTAACCGACCATTACCTGTCAACACGCCATCCGGAACAGCGCGGGTATACCGAAATGAATCTGGGTTGCCCCGTCCTTGAGAGCTGCGGGCATCTCGGGAAATATTACTACACAAAGGAAGTTGATTATAAAACACTGAAACATATTGATGTGGCCGGGTTGATCCACGACGCGGATATGCTGATCAATCTCGCACACGTCAAAGGTCACGGTTCCTGCGCCTACGGGGGTGCCTGCAAGAATCTGGCGATGGGTTGTGTGACCGATCGGACGCGGCAGGAAATTCACAGCCTGGAAGGCGGTCTGGTTTGGCACGCTGAAAAATGCACGCACTGTGAACGGTGCATTAAGGCTTGCAATCATGAGGCCAACCGCTTCACAAAACCAGGAAAAGATGGAGTGTATGAAGTCAATTACCATCATTGCACCCTTTGTCAGCATTGTCTCAAGGTCTGCCCAAACGGAGCCATCACATTGGATTCTCATAACTACACGGATTTTCAGATGGGTATGGCGGTCAGTACACAAACGGTGCTGAATACATTCGCCCCTGGATCGGTCTACCACATTAATTTCCTGATTTCGATCACCGCCTTGTGCGATTGTTGGGGCATGACCACGCCGTCTCTTGTCCCGGATATCGGCATTATGGCAGGAGACGACATCGTAGCGCTCGAACGGGCAAGCCTGGATGCCATCCGAATAGAAGATCTTATTCGGGTCGGCGTGCCACAGGGCATGGAATTGACCGGTGAAGGACATTTGTTTCAGCAGCTGCACGGCAAAGATCCCTATATTCAATTGGAAAAGCTGGAGGCGGTCGGCCTGGGAAAACAGGATTACAAACTGGAAAAAGTCCGCTGAAGGTCTGCTATGAAATATTATGTTAACAAACAAATCATCACGCCTGAAGAACCGGTTATGCAATGTGGCTTTGCCGCGCGGACGCACAAAAGCGAGGGGATCCATGATGATCTGTATGCCAGTCTGCTTCTCCTTCAGGACGACAAAGAAACAACAGTTGCTTTGATTGCATTGGACTTGCTTTATGGAGACCGAAGCTTTTCTGATGGAATCAGAAAAGCGCTTAAAGAGCAGTGCGGGATCGATCAAGTTATCCTTAATTATGCGCATACCCACGCGGCTGTATCGGTCACAGGCGACGACTTGAGCAAAAGGGAATCGCTTACCGACGGGTTTCCCTGGAGCGCGGATAAATCAGAGACAGAGTATCAGGCCGATCTTTCTTATTTTCACCGGATTCGAAAAACCATCCTTGATTTGGCCGAAGAAGGATTAAACCATCTTCAAGAAGGAAACCTGTATCTTTGCCGGAGTCAGTCCTGTTTTGGCGTCAGCCGGCGCTATCCGACGGATGGCACGGTCGCCTGGCGGCCATACTTCAACAGATCGGCCATAGACCCTGATCTTTTTCTGTTAAAAATTGAAAACAAAAAAGGGGAGCTTGCAGGGCTGGTTTACCAGTATGCTTGTCATCCAACGACACTTGGATCGGACAATTACCTGATTTCTGCTGATTTTCCAGGCGTGGTCCGACGCTTGCTGGAAGAGAACCATCAAGGGATCACCGCTCTGTTTCTTCAGGGCTGCGGCGCCGACATCAAGCCGTTGGCAACAGCAGACGGGGATCGTTTCAAAAGCTGTAGTTATGAGGAATTGGAAAAAGCCGGACTGTCTCTGGCTCGCGAGATAGAAACCAGTCTGAGCCTGGGCAGCTGGCGAAAACTCGATTTAGACTTGGCGATGGACCGCTCTGAGGTCCGGCTATTTACGGAATATTTCAGCAAAGCAGAATGGCTGGCCTTGCTTTATGATCCGAATGAACCGGACTATGTGAAAGATGCCATTCTTCGTTATTCAACAGATCCTGAAAGGCGCGGCCGTTATCTACCCTTTGAATTAACAAGCCTGCGCCTTGATCAAAAGACTGCCTTGGTTGCCCTTGAAAACGAAGTGGTCAGTGAAATTGGAAAGAAGATGAAGCGTTTATTTTCCCAGGATGTCATGGTCCTTGGCTACAGCAACAGCTGTTTTTGCTATATTCCCAGCAAACAGGTTCTGTTGGAGGGAGGTTATGAAGCGGATTCGTTTAAGCGGACCCATTTGACTGGCCCCTTTACACCGGAGACGGAAGACATTCTTGTTGGTCGTGCCGCGTCCATGATCTGGGAAGCACTCCATATGAGATAAAGATCTTTTGCTTTCTTATCTTGTGAGATCAAATTCAGTAGATTCACGCTCAATAACCTGGCATGCCAGCATGATTTTTTGGCTTCGTGCGATGGGTTTTTCCGCTAATATATCCAGTATCAGCATCGCGGCGTTTTGACCTATTTCAAATAAGGGAAGGGATACGGAACTCAATGTGGGTCGGCAATATGTGCTGATCTCCCGGTTATCAAAACCAATCAGGGCGATTTCCTTGCCGACTTGAATACCGTTTTCGTTGCAATAATCGATCACACCGGCTGCCATCAGATCATTTTGGGCAAAGATGGCCGTCACCCCTTCTCCGATTAACTGTTGGCCCAAAACATATCCCAAGTCCTTTTCCCAATTCCCATAAACCGTAAAACGGGGATTATAAGGTATATTGTTGGCGTAAAGCGCTTCTTGAAAGCCTAAAAGCCGGTTCATGGTATGAATGCTGTCCCGCTGCCCGGCAATCATGCCGATTTTGCGATGGCCCTTCCTGATGAGCAGTTGTGTTGCCTCAAAAGCAGCTTTCTGATCATCGTACATCACGGATGGAATCCTTGAATCCGTACTGTAGCAATTTTTCAATCGTGGCTGTTGCAGGCAGTATGATTTATTCCTTGATGATTGCTCTTTTGCTGAACCGGAAAATGCCGGCGAGGGGATTCTGGCGCGCTGTTTTTTATCTTCCTTATATTCTCCCTTCCGTTGCGATATACATTGGATGGTCCTGGCTCTATGAATCAAATTTCGGACTTTTCAACTACATCCTTTCGGAACTGGGATTAAAGAAAATCAGTTTTCTGGCCGATTCAAGGTACGTCATTCCATCTCTTGCACTCATTGCGGTCTGGACGAGCGGCAATTTGATTGTTATCTTTCTGGCGGGGCTTCAAAATGTGCCGCAGGTCTATCATGAAGCAGCGCAAATCGACGGGGCAAACAGTTGGCATCGTTTTATCAATATTACGGTTCCATATATGACTCCGATCATATTTTATAATCTGCTGATGAGCCTGATTACGAATATGCAGGTTGTTGTCCCGGCCCTTACGCTGACAAATGGCGGACCGGGAACGGCTTCCATGTTCATGTCCTATCTGATGTATCGTTATGCGTTCAGAAATAATCAAATTGGCTATTCTTGCGCGATTTCCTTTATCTTCTTTATCATCATTTCGATCTTTACCGCTCTTTTATTTGCAACATCAAAATCCTGGATTTTTTATGAGGGCGGTGATGAAAAGTGAATGGAAAAGAAAGAAAAATATCACGCTCGAAAAGGGGAAAGACAAAAAAAGCTGCTTTTGATGTTCTGTTTTTTTGTCTGGTTGCGTTTCTGGCTTTTCTGGTGATGCTGCCTATTTGGTGGATGTTCCGTTCCTCGCTGATGACAAATGCCGAACTCTATGCTTACCCACCCTCTTTTTTCCCGAGCAGATGGCTTTTTTCCAATTATCTGGCAACACTGAAGCATTTTCATTTCGGGATTTACTTAAAAAACACGTTAACCATCATCATCCCTTCTGTTATTGGCGGAACAGTAACCGCGACAATGGCCGGCTATGCCTTTGGTAGACTGAGGTTCAAAGGGAAGAACTTATTGTTTTCCTTATGCGTTGGAACGATGTTTTTGCCATTGATGGTGACATTGATTCCCCTTTACGTGATGTGGACCACCATCATCGGCGTGACTGATTCTTATTTACCACTGATCATCCCCCATTTTTGCGGTGGCTGTGCATTTAATATCTTTCTGATCCGCCAGTTTGTAAAAACCATTCCGAGAGAGTTAGAT
>JAGPFK010000043.1 GCA_018056585.1 Clostridia bacterium
GTCCCATTGACGGGCGTTTTCAACAAAGCCGGTCCAGATGCCTGTCGTTCCTAAAGGCTTTAGGGGTTTTTTTGTCACATCCCAATCATTGAACGAGCCTGCGACAGAAACGGCTGCAGCGGCTGGCGCCCAAACAGCAAAACTGAATCCGGCTCGCCCCGCTTTATCCTTCGCCGGCCTCGAACCAAGCAAATGATAACTCATGTAATCAAGTCCCCGGTTGAATAAATAAGCCTGGTCCATAGAAGAACCCCCATCTTTGCAATTTACGCCAAACCATCCATCTTTGGCCAGACGGTCTGCTGTCGGTGTTCTATCTTTATTATACCGCATTCAGCCAACCTGACAATGAAAAGAGCAGGCTGAGCCTGCTCTTTGTCAATATGTTATGAATTCATAAAAGTCTTTTTGGTCGTTTCGTCAAGCCGCAGAAGCATAGGCCGCACCTTTGTCAAACAGCGTCATCTCGGTCGGAATCAGATGATGATGGCGCTGAGGCAAAACTTCGTAAAGCGCCTTCTCAAAATAAGCGCGGCTGAAACAACCTGTTGCGGCCGCAAGGCAACCCAGCAGAATAATGGCAGCAAAGGTCATGTTGCCGGCTTCAGAGGCCAGTTCTGAGGCCGGAACGGAAATAAAACGGACATCCTGGCGTTTCGGCTTTTCTTTGACCAGTGAACTGTCCACGATGATCAGGCCGCCCGGGCGAACCAAATGCTCATATTTTTCAAGGGACGGTCGATTTAAAGCAATCAAAGCATCCGCTTCATTCAAAACAGGAGAGCCGATGGGACCATCTGAAATGATCACGCTGCAATTGGCCGTGCCGCCTCTCATTTCCGGTCCATAGGAAGGCAGCCAGGACACCTCACGCCCCTCCATCAGGGCCGCTGTCGCAACAAACCGGCCCGCAGATAAAATTCCCTGTCCGCCGAATCCAGCCAACATGATTGAAAACTCCATCAGTCTGTCACCTCAATTTCAGTTCCGCGGAAAACGCCTAGCGGGTATTGCGGGATCATGGCTTCCTCAACCCATTTCAGAGCGGAAACGGGATCTTTTCCCCAATTTGTCGGGCAGGTCGATAAAAACTCAACCATAGAGAAGCCAAGGCCTTTCTGTTGCACTTTGAAGGCTTTGTGAACCGCTCTTTTGGCCTGATTGATATTCCGTATGCTATTGAGCGCCACCCGTTCGATATAAACAGCACCTTTTAAAGTAGCCAGCAGTTCGCTGACGTTGATTGGAAACCCCTGGACGTCGGCCAGCCGCCCGAACGGAGTGGTGGTTGTAATCTGACCGAGCAAGGTGGTGGGCGCCATTTGACCGGATGTCATCCCATAAATCGCATTGTTTACAAAAAAGACGCTGATTTTTTCACCCCTGGCTGCCGCATGAACAATCTCAGCCGTCCCAATGGCCGCTAAATCCCCGTCTCCCTGATAGGTAAAAACAATATGATCCGGGTGCACGCGCTTGATTCCGGTTGCCACGGCGGGCGCCCGCCCATGCGATGCCTGAACCATGTCACATGAGAAATATTCATAATTATTATACGTGCATCCAACCGGGGAGACACCGATGGTCTTTTCGAGCAGATCTTGTTCACATAAGACTTCGGCAATCAGTCGGTGGATGATGCCATGGGTGCAGCCAGGACAGTAATGAAACGGCTTGTCCGTCAGCCCTTTGGGTCTTGAGAATACTTTTTGTTCCATGCTGTCATCTCCTTGCGATCGATTGGATCTGCTTCATGATTTCATTTTGTGTTGGCAAGTTTCCGCCGGTCCGGCCATAAAAATAAACGGGTTTTAAACCATTGACGGCCAACCGGACATCCTCTGCCATTTGACCAAAATTAAGTTCAATATCTAAAAGTGCCTGAACAGAGGGCTGCGCCGCGATTTCGGCGATGGCTTCGTCCGGAAAAGGCCATAGGGTGATGGGTCGCACCAGCCCAACTTTGAGACCGATCTCTTCTGCTTGTTGAATCACATTCCGGCAGATCCGGCTGCAGGTGCCGAAAGCCGTCAGGATGATTTGCGCGTTTTCGCAGTTTACTGTTTCAACGCGTACCTCCCTTTCTTTAATCACGCGGTATTTGGCCTGCAATCTGTTGTTCACGGCCTCTAAGTCGTCCGCTTCAATATAAATCGACTGAATGGTGTTATGCGGCCGTTCTCCTTTTGTTCCGGTCACAGCCCAAGGCTTTTCCGGCTGATCGATGATCTCTTCATCTCTGAAGGTGACCGGCTCCATCATCTGGCCCAAGATGCCGTCGCCTAGGATCAAAGCCAGAACGCGATAACGATCCGCAATATTAAAAGCTTCGACCGTCAGCTCATAAAGCTCCTGGACACTTGCCGGAGCGAGGACAACATTGCGATAATCGCCGTGTCCCCCTCCTTTGGTTGCTTGAAAGTAATCGCCCTGCGCCGGCAAAATCCCCCCCAGGCCCGGTCCGGCGCGTACAATATTGACAACGACAGCCGGCAATTCGGCGCCCGCAATATAGGAAAATCCTTCCTGCTTTAAGCTGATGCCCGGGCTGGAACTGCTGGTCATGACGCGAGCCCCGGCGGATGACGCGCCGTAGACCATATTGATGGCCGCAATTTCGCTTTCTGCCTGTATCATGGTCCCGTTTACTTCTACCATCCGACGGGCCATATAATGCATAATCTCCGTTTGCGGCGTGATCGGATAACCGAAATAAAAACGGCATCCGGCACGAATCGCCGCTTCGGCAATGGCTTCATTGCCTTTCATTAAAACGCGCGTCTTCATGACTGCCTCCCTTCCCGCCAGACCTCGATCACAACGTCCGGACAAATGATGGCGCAAAATCCGCAGCCGATGCAAAGGTTCATGTCCGTTACACCGGCCGGGTGAAATCCTTTGCTGTTCAGCCGATCTTGCTGTAATGAAATGATTTTTTTTGGGCAAACGTTGACACAAAGGCCACAGCCTTTGCACCGTTCTTCATCAATTTCAATCCTTGACATAGGATGCCTCCCCTGTTTGATCTCGACATACAGTATAGATGAATAAAATGCAGACAGCAATCATCAAGGCGGCAGATAATAAATCTCACGCCGCATCACAAGCAGAGGTGGTCCGTCCGGTAAGCGTCCGTTCCAATCCTCCGGTATCACATCATCCATAGCAGCGGCAAAGACAACCGGCAACAAAAGCTTTTCTGACGCTTGCTTCATTTGAGGCCAACAGGCCACGAGCAATTCAGCTGTTGTTTCATCAAGCAAATTAGCATTGTACACAAGACCGGTTGGCATCAGACCGGATGCTTCGGTCAGCAATCGGGCCTCATCGATAATCTGCTCGGCAGTATGACTAAAAGGCCGACATGGATTAACCACCAGCCAGACAGCCGGTTTTGGCCTTTCAAGGGCAAGCCGGTCCTTGATGGTCGCAACAACGCGGGCACCCAGATCTTCGCCCCCGATGTCGAGGACAAAAAACCGGGTTTTGTCATCAAAAATACTGTTTATTCGAGCCGGAACAGCCGGCACATCGACATTGGTGCCGGCAAAAACCGGAGCGATCAAACAAATGCCCTCCGACTCCATGCGATAGCGGGCATCCGCAGAACGAAAAAATGGATTGATCATATCAAGATCACACAAAGTCACCCGGCGTCCGGACCGGTTCAACCATTTTGCAAAATTGATGCTGATCTCGGATTTGCCGCTGCCATAAGCACCCATCAAAAGAGTGATGCGGCTTGGATTTTGTATCAAAGGCTCTGTTTCTTTTCTCTGCATGGTCTGTTCCTTTTGTTTGATCTGCACGTAAAAGCACGTCTCATGGATTCTTTTAGAATAGCAAGCTGTCAGTTTTTTTGCAAGCGGATTGCATCTGGACCTTTCATCGGGTAAACTATAGAAAGCAAAATTGGCCTTTTGGCTTGCTGGTGGATGGAGGTTTCCTATGTTTGTTTTAATGAGTAAAGCGCCTTGGTTAGAAAATTACGCGACCTTTTCTGAAAAGTTTTTTATCGGCATCACCATGATGCTGCTGGGTCTGAGTATTGTCATTCTGATCCTGGCTTTATTGAGTATGCTTGTCAATCTGATGTCCCGCCTGATCAGCGGCGGGAAAAAGGATACCCCTGAAATAGCCATTCAGACCGAAATGCCCTCTGTTGCGGCGCCGGAAGAGCCGCCGCAAACGGCTGTCAATCATGAGCTTGTTGCCGTACTGGCTGCCGCTGTGGCCGCATACCAGGCTGACCTGAAGCCGAAATCAACGGCCGGCTTTACTTTCCGCCGTACACGGCGGGTTTGAGACAGGAGGATTATCGTTGGAATCAATTTGGACCATTATCCAGGCTTTTGGCGAAACCTTCGTCAGCCTCTGGGAGCATTCCGGTTTTGCGCATCTGAACGCATCGGCAGTCGGCATGCTTTTGATTTCTTTTGTTCTCATGTATCTGGCTATTGTAAAAAAGTTCGAGCCGCTGCTGCTTTTACCCATTGCATTTGGTATGATGCTGTCCAACCTGCCTTTGGGCGGAATCTTCCATATGGAATTTTTTGATCCGGATCATATTGCGGCACTTGGTTACCCGGAAGGAACGCTGTTCGCCCTGCGGGAAGTCTTCTCAAAAGGCGGCTTGTTGGATTTCCTCTACCTGGGTGTCAAGCTGGGGATTTATCCACCTTTGATCTTTCTCGGCATTGGTGCGATGACAGACTTTGGGCCGCTGCTCGCTGATCCGAAGTCGCTTCTTCTCGGAGCCGCGGCACAATTTGGTATTTTTATCGCATTTTTTCTGGCTTTGTTCCTGGGCTTTACCCCGCAACAAGCCGGCGCCATCAGTATTATTGGCGGCGCAGACGGTCCAACCGCTATTTTTACCGCCAAGACGCTTGCACCGGAGCTTTTGGGCGCCATTGCCGTGGCTGCTTATTCATACATGGCTTTGGTCCCCGTGATTCAACCGCCGGTGATGCGTCTTTTAACCACCAAGCGTGAACGCCAGACCGTCATGGCTCAGCTCAGGCCCGTTTCGCATACGGAGAAAATCATTTTCCCGATTATGGTCACCTTACTGGTGGCTTTAATCATTCCGGATGCCCTCACTTTGATCGGCATGCTCATGCTGGGCAATCTATTAAGGGAAAGCGGTGTTTGTGAGCGTCTGGTTCAAACAGCCGCCAACGAACTGATGAACATCATCACGATTTTTCTGGGTATCACAGTAGGCGCAACAGCTACCGCCGAAGCTTTCCTTAACGGGCGAACCCTTTTGATTCTGCTGCTTGGCATCATCGCTTTCATCTTCGGAACGGCCGGAGGCGTGTTGATGGGAAAACTGATGTATGTGTTGACAAAAGGGAAGGTTAACCCCCTGATTGGCTCGGCAGGCGTTTCAGCGGTTCCAATGGCCGCGCGTGTTTCCCAAAAAGAAGGACAGAGAGAAAATCCTGGCAATTACCTGCTCATGCACGCCATGGGACCCAACGTCGCCGGCGTCATCGGCTCGGCCGTTGTTGCCGGTATTTTACTGATGTTGCTGGGTTGAGGTTATTTATGAAATATGTGATCATTCTTGGGGATGGCATGGCAGATCTGCCTGTGCCTCAATTGCATAACAAAACACCGTTGATGGTTGCTTTTAAGCCGAATATGGATCGCATCGCCGCTGAAGGATTGGCCGGCCTGGTCCGAACTGTTCCGGAAGGACTCGAGCCCGGCAGTGATACAGCCAATATGGCCGTCATGGGCTACGATCCGCGACGCTATTACACGGGCCGGTCGCCGCTTGAAGCCATCAGCATGGGCATCGATATGGAATCAGATGATGTCGCTTTTAGATGTAATCTGGTTACATTGGCTGATCGCGCAGATTCTGCTGATGATTTTTCATCAAAGATCTTGGAAGACCATTCGGCAGATGAAATCGGAAGCGAAGAGGCAGCCCGCCTCATTGACGCACTCAATGAACGCTTTTCTGACAACACGCTCCGTTTTTATCCGGGGAAAAGTTATCGGCATTGCCTTCTTTCAAAATATTTTGAAGCGCGGATCATCACAACACCGCCTCATGATATCCTGACCCGGCAGATAGGCCCCTACCTGCCGAAAGGACCGGGATCAGAAAAACTTTTAGCCATGATGATCGAATCGCACCGATTGCTGTCGGAACACCCCATAAACAAAGCCAGGGTTCGGCATCATCTGCGTCCGGCCAACGCCATCTGGATCTGGGGGCAGGGAACAAAGCCCCAGCTCCCTGATCTTTCAGCCCGCTATCATTTGCGCGGTTCGGTTATTGCCGCCGTGGACCTGGTCCGCGGCATCGGCCTTTGTGCCGGTCTGACTGTAGTTGACGTACCTGGCGCAACCGGGAACATAAAAACAAATTTTGACGGTAAAGCACAAGCCGCCATCAGAGAGCTGGCACGCGGACAGAATTATGTTTATCTGCATATCGAAGCGCCTGATGAATGCGGTCACCGCGCTGAAGTGGATAACAAAGTGCGCGCGATTGAACTGATTGACGAAAAAGTCATTGGCCCAATCTGGTCTTTCCTTAAAGCCAATCGCCTTTCAACGGGTGAGGACTATCGCCTCATGGTTCTTCCTGACCACCCAACACCGCTGGCTCTGCGCACACATACGGCCAATCCGGTCCCGTTCGCCTGTTACAGCAGTGATGGACGGGATCACGGTCCAGCTGCAGCTTTCGATGAAGAAAGCTGCGCCCGGACCGGCTTTTTTATTGAAGAAGGGCATTTGTTGCTGAGTCATTTGACAGAGAAAGGGTTTTCATCCGTTGTTCGCTCTAAACGCAGCTATGATTGAGCGCAGTTGCGGCGGCATGATCCAATAAAACGGTTACATCGGCATGCAGCTGCAGAATGGACGCGGGACAGGCCGGATCCACAGCCTGGCAGATCATACTCCGAACGGCACGGGCTTTTTGGGCTCCGGTGGCCAGCATGACAATCTTTCTTGCCTTCATTATGGTGCCAATGCCCATACTAATGGCTTGTCGCGGTACATCTTCTGACCGGCTGAAAAATCTGGCATTGGCCTCAATCGTATCTTCCGTCAGATTCACGACATGTGTCATGGTGGAAAACACTTGATCTGGTTCGTTAAACCCAATATGTCCATTCCGGCCCAATCCCAAAAGCTGTAAATCAATTCCACCCCGCGCCTGAATGGCACGCTCATAAGCGATGCATTCTTCGGTCAGATCCTCCGCCATGCCGTTCGGGATGTGGATGGCTTCTTTTCGAATATTGACCTTGTCAAACAGATTTTTCATCATGAAAGCACGATAACTCTGCTCATGATCGCCAGGCAGTCCAACATATTCATCCAGATTAAAAGTTGTAACCCGGCTCCAGTCCAGCACGCCGGCCTGAGTCAGCCGAATCAGTTCCTGATAAGCCGGTATCGGTGTACTGCCGGTTGCCAGTCCGATCACCGCTTCCGATTTTCCTACAATCTGAGCAGCAATCAGATAAGCCGCGGCCAAGCCCGCCTGTCTTTCATTATCAAACACACGAATATTCATAAGGCACCTCCTCAAGTGTCTGTTTTCTGGTTTGAACCAGAAAAATTGTATCACGATACCTGATATTTGTCATAGGTGTTTTTGAAAAGGGCATCGGATGAACACAAAAAACATCAGCCCTCTTGGGGTTTGCAAATTATTTCCTTTATTCTGAGATCCTTAAAATGCCGCGCGTAAGCCGGTTTCACGACAATGGCCGTATCTGCCCCTCCATTGGTCCCGGCGATGGCAATCACATCCTGATTCAGATCCAGGCAGTCAGCTTCCGCGGCCATGATGGTGATCTCGGCGGCAACCTTGACACCCTGAGAAAACGTATAGTATGTTTGCGCGACAATCGATTGAGGCGAAGCCTCACCAAAAGCATCTTCAATGCCACCGCCAAATGCCATGTGCGTGGTCAGGACCGAAACACCTTGCTGGGTGATCTGTTTTTTTTCTTCTTCTGTCATACGCCAGCCTTCATCTGCAAAACCGGCAGAGATGGTGACGGCCAGGATTGAAACATCCAGGCCAGAAAAGACCTTGGCCGCCTCCAGTGCCGTATAACTGTTAACTTTGCACGAAAGTTACACTAAAACCCAACATAAGGCTTCTGTGAGTCTTTTACACATCGAAGAAAGTCATCAGCTCCTCCAAGCTCTTTCCGCTTTTCCTGAAGGCATCCATTATC
>JAGPFK010000042.1 GCA_018056585.1 Clostridia bacterium
AAAGTCAACGTTTTCTTTTCGGCATAGATCGATGCCTTCATAAACAAGGGTATCCCGTGGATTGGGCACCGCGCCTCCAAGCGCAAGCCAGCTGATGCCGGCAGCATCCAATGAATCCTGAACGCGTTCGAGCAACCCGCTTTGAACGGCAGAGCCGCGTCCATAATGGATGAGGACGCGTTGAGCTTTCCATTCGTGACAGAGTGAACCAACCTCATTTTCACGGTGTTTTCCGAAGATAAACCGTGTTGGGCTGTAGTAGTTAAAATCAAGCATGGGAACCTCCTCTTTGAACCTGGGCAACGTGGCCCCTGTGCAGCCAGATCAGATCCGATAACTGTCTTTAAGAGAAACAGACTGGTTAAAAACAAGATGATCCGGCCGGCTGTCAACCGAATCCAGACAAAAATAGCCATGGCGCAGGAATTGAAAGGAAGCCGGCGGCGTTTTCCCTGAAACGCTGGCTTCAACCTTGCAGTTTGTCAGGGTGATCAGGGAATGCTCATTCAGGCATTCCATGAAATCACAATCTGCCGCGTCCGGGTCCGGAACCCGGAATAAATAATCATAACGCCTGACCTCAGCCTCAATGGCGTTTTGTGTGTCAACCCAATGAATGGTCCCTTTGATCCGGCGGCCATCAGGCGTATTGCCGCCGGATGTAGCCGGATCATAGGTTGCATGAACCTCGATCACATTTCCATTTTCATCACGTCTGCAACCGGTGCATTTGATGATATAGGCAGACTTCAAGCGGACTTCATTGCCTGGGTAAAGGCGAAAATACTTTTTAGGGGGTATTTCCATGAAATCATCGGCCTCGATCCAGAGCTCTCTGGAAAAAGGAATGGGGCGCGTTCCTTCTTCTGGTTTTTCCGGATTGTTTTCTATATAAAATGTCTCGGTTTGCCCCCCCGGATAATTGTCGATAATCAGCCGGACCGGATTGAGAACAGCCATAAGACGCGGAGCGGACTGATTGAGTTCTTCACGCAGGCAGTGTTCCAGGAAAGCATAGTCAACGGTGCTGTTGACCTTTGAAACGCCAATCCGATCACAAAATGTTCGAATCGAGCTGGGTGTATAACCGCGGCGGCGCAGGCCTGACAATGTCGGCATGCGTGGATCATCCCATCCGGCCACTTTCCCTGTCTCGACGAGCTGTCGGAGCTTTCTCTTGCTGAGAACCGTATAGTTGATGTTTAACCGCGCAAATTCGATTTGCCGTGGTCTGGACGGAAGATCGTCCAGGTTGTCGATCACCCATTCATAGAGGGGACGGTGATCCTCGAACTCCAAAGAACAAAGGGAATGGGTGATGCCTTCAAGGGCGTCTTCAATCGGATGAGCATAGTCATACATGGGATAAATGCACCAGGCATCGCCCGTGCGATGGTGAGGCACATGCAGGATACGGTAAAGGACAGGATCCCGCATATTGAAATTTCCAGAGGCCAGATCGATCTTTGCCCGAAGCGTCATCGCTCCATCTGGAAAATCGCCGTTTTTCATGCGTTCAAAAAGCATGAGGTTTTCCTCAACAGGACGATCACGCCAGGGGCTGGGTATTGCCGGCGTCGTCAGGGTACCGCGCGATTCTCGAATTTGTTCCGGTGTCAGCTCACAGACAAATGCCAGTCCTTTGCGAATCAATTGGCACGCCAGTTCATACATTTCCGGAAAATAATCCGATGCATAGTAAAAACGATCTTCCCAGTCGTAGCCGAGCCAATGAATGTCTTCTTTGATGGATTCGATGTAAAGAACATCCTCTTTGCTGGGATTGGTGTCGTCCATGCGCAAATTGCATAGACCGCCAAAGCGTTTGGCTGTTTCAAAATTGATAACAACTGCCTTGGCGTGACCAATGTGCAGGTAGCCGTTTGGTTCGGGCGGGAATCGTGTGTGAACGGTTCGTCCTTCAAAACGGCCGCCTTTTGAAAGGTCCTCGATAATCAATTCATCGATAAAATTTGTCGGCTGAACAAGAAGGGGATCTTGGTTGTTTTCATTTTTTGCCACGAAAATACCTCCACTTAAGCTTTTTGAGCGGATTTTGTTTCTGTCTTTAAACGCTCGATGGCAACCCGGATTCGTTCAAGCGCTTCGGATCGGCCCAGAATAACGGCGATCTCGACGGCGCCGCCGGGTGTCACCGCTTGGCCGGACAGTGCGATGCGCAGCGGCCACATGATCTGCCCGGTTTTCAAAGACAATCGGTCGGCTAATTCGATAAGCGCTTCATGAATGGCCGATCTGTTCCAATCCGGTAAACTGGAAAGACAATCATAGATAATCGGTAATATTTCAGCTGCCTGCTCTTTACTTGTTTTATTTTTCTTATGATCGAACAAATCCAGTTCGTAGGGCTTCCGTTCGACTAAAAATTGCAGCATCTCGTCCAGGTCTTTCAACCGAATAAGGCGTGGCTGCAACAACTCGGCCAGTAATTCTTCCTCCGGGATGTTTCCATTGAACAGCCGTATCAGGGAGGGGCGAATCCAAGAAAGGAATTCATCACGACTCATGGCGCGTATGTAGGCGGCATTAAACCAAGCCAGTTTATCGTAATCAAAAACAGACGGGGATTTACTGATTCTGTCAATGGAAAAAACCTTGCAAAGCTCATCAATCGTGAACAATTCACGGTTTTCTTCAGGACACCAGCCCAGCAAGGCAATGGCATTGATGATCGCTTGTGGAAGATAGCCTTCTTCGACCAATGCTTCAAAACTGGTTGCCCCATGCCGTTTGGAGAGTTTTCGCCCGTCTTTGCCAACAATTAAAGGCAAGTGCACATAGGTTGGAATTTCCCAGCCAAACGCCTCGTACAACAAATTATATTTGGGTGTTGAGGATAAATATTCAGAGCCACGGACCACATGGCTGATCAACATCAGATGATCATCGATGACGTTGGCAAAATTGTAAGTGGGATAACCATCGGATTTGAGAAGAATCTGATCCTCGAGCTCTTGATTGTCAACGGTAATGGAACCATAAACGGCATCCTCAAAAGCAGTGGTACCGGAAAGCGGCATTTTTTGCCTGATGACGTATGGAACACCGCTTTTTAGCAGCGTTTGCACTTCGGTTGGTGCCAGCTCGCGGCAATGGCGATCATAGCCGCCGCCTTCTGTTGTTTTTCTCAGCTGCACAAGGCGTTCCTTACTGCAAAAACAGTAATATGCCCGGCCTTTTGAAACCAGCTCCTCGGCAAAGGGGCGGTAGATGGAGAGGCGTTCGCTCTGAATATACGGCCCATAAGGGCCGCCGATGTCCGGGCCCTCATCATGTTTGATCCCAACAGCCCGCAAGGTATTGTAGATGGCATCCACAGCGCCTTCTACTTGCCGCTCCTGATCCGTGTCCTCAATTCGTAAAATGAATGTGCCGCCCATTGAACGGGCAATCAGAAAAGCGTAGAGGGCTGTTCGTAAATTTCCGATGTGCATGATCCCTGTTGGGCTGGGAGCAAAACGGGTTCGAACCGTTTTTGAGGTCATGTTGATGTGCCTCCTTCGACCATGACGGCCTGACACAATGGACTGTTTGCCATTTGTTCACAAAAGTTCATGATTCATAATTGAAACATATGATACCATAGACTAATCAGAATTGACAGAATCAAGATCTTACGCAAATTTGCGAAGGAGCGAGAGTTGTCTATGTTCGGCTATGTCCGACCACTGAAGCCGGAATTGCTTGTCCGGGAATACAGTCGTTATCGTTCTGTTTATTGCGGCCTTTGCACACAGATTGGACGCGATTACGGTCAGCTGCCCAGATTTGCAGTCAACTACGACTTGACCCTGCTTTCTTTATTATTGTTGTCGCTAGCAGAGGATCAGCCTAAGGAAGAGATGAGAGGCTGCGTTCTCAATCCTTTGGCGCGCAAAGCGATGGCCATTGGCGGCGCAGTCTTACAGCATTGCGCGGCACTTTCTGTTTTGCTTGCCTTTTATGCGGCCGATGATCAGGTCCGGGATCAAGAGGCTCAGTCGGCCCGATTTATTCGACTTGCCTTTTCAGTTGCGAAAAAACGCGCGGCGAAAACCTTCCCGGTTTATGATCAGGTCATCCGGCAGGGGCTTTCGGAATTGTCACAAGCGGAACAACAAACGCCGGATCCGGCCGCAGCGAACATCTTTGGGGCTATGCTGCAGCAGCTTTTTAAAGAAACGGCTTGTCAGACTGGCCTGGAAAAAGGCCCTGTTCTGGATGCTTTAGGGCTTTTAGGTTATGATTTAGGTCGTTGGATCTTTCTGGTTGACGCCATTGACGATTGGGAGGACGATTGCGATCACAACAGGTGGAACCCCTTTGGATTGCAACGCAGCTTGCCTGAAGCCAGAGCGCGGGCTTCAACTTTGCTGTCAGAGCTGGAAATGGCACTGGATCGAACAGCGGCGCTTTTGCCTTATGTCCAGGATAGCGGCTTAATGGAAAACATCTTTACACTTGGCCTTCCGGCTGTCAGCCAAAAAGTTCTTTCAGGCATGCCGCTGGGTAAGTTATAATGAATCTGGCTGAATCGCCGCGGATTGAAAAAAGGTGGGAAAGGATTCTTTATGGCAAAGTCACCTTATGAAGTTTTGGGTGTCAAACCCGGAGCTTCTGAAGAAGAAATTAAAAAAGCATATCGTCAGCTGGTTAAGAAATATCATCCTGACAACTATAAAAACCATCCATTGGAGGACCTGGCCAAGGAAAAAATGCAGGAGATCAACGATGCTTATGATCGGTTGACGAATCCGGACAGGAAGCAATCAGCCTGGCAAGATGATCCATCCGCGCAAACTGAGAAGAACCAAGCCCAAGGCCCATATTGGCAACAGCAGGGACAGCGCCGTCAAGGTCCCTACTACAGCCAGGGCAGCCTTTGCGGGGCAGATCCATGCAGTACGCTGAGCTGCCTTTGCTGCTCTGATACCTGCTGTGAATGCCTGGGCGGTGACTTGTGTGAGTGCTGTTGAGTCGGAAAAGCGTGGAAAGACCAGGCGCCTCACGTATGGCGGCGTTCTGGGCGGATTGATCTTGCTGTTTCTGACCGCGTCTGCCTCGCTTCCAACGGCTGATTTTGCGTTTTTTACATTGACATCTTTTGCGATGGCCATCTCCGTCATTGAAACCGGATGGACAGGTGGCTGCATCCTTTTTGTGTCAACAGCCCTCATCAGTCTGGCTTGGCCGGGCTGGCTGTTTTCCTGGCCGTTTATTCTTGTTTTTGGTCCCTATCCTCTCATCAGAGCACAGATTGATCAGCATCTGCCGCAACGCCTGGCTCAGATTGTTCGCCTCTTTGCAGGTTTTGTGCTTTCTGGAGCGGCTGCACTTTTATTCAAGCAGGTGACCGTTTTAACACGCATGGAGCGATTGGGGCAATGGCTTTGGCCCGCTCTATTAGCAATCGGCTTTGTTCTCGTATTTATTTATGATCTGGCTTTAAGCCTATTCATTGCCTTATACGGCAAACGGCTTCGAAAATAGCGGCAGGCCAATCAGCGTCGGGAACGACGTTCCAGAATAATGAAGCGGACCAGCTGCGTTAAGAGCTTGAGTCGCGAAAGAACCTGATAGGCCATCACGATCAACAGTAAAAATCCACAGACCAGGAGAAAATAATAAAGATTGCGATTGTTCTGCAATTCTGTTAGAAGCTGATTCATCAAAGAGCTTCGAGACAGAATTTGACGGTCGGGTCCGACATCGGCCGCAATCACCGTCCCGTCTTTAAGCTGAAAAAGGACCTGCCCAACCGTCATGGTCTGGTCGATCGGCCTTTCATGGGGCCCAAAAGACTGATACTGAAAGGTTGGAATGAGAAAATCATCATCGATCGGATGCACATACAAGACGGTTCGTTTAAAAACCAGCCCAAATGTCTCGCCATCAACGGTTTCTTCCTGATAGCCGGTAAAAGGCTCACCGGCTACAACAAGCGGGGTCTGAATATAAGTGGCTTCAATGGCTTTGGCGAGAGACAAAAGGTCACTGATGCGCTGTTCCGGATCGCCTTTTGCTGTAATCATGATGACATTGAAATCATTGATGTGCCCGATGGCCACAGCATATGAAAGCCTCTGGCGCTCGCAGTAAAAAGCACCTGTAATGCGGCCTTCGGATAATGTCCAGATGGCCTGAATCTGGTTGCGCATAGGGACCAGCCGGTCATCGGATAGAATTAAGTATTCACTGTCTTTGCGGATCAGATTGGCAAAGGTTTTATTTTCCATTGCAAAAAGAACCAACTTGGCCAGATCGCTAACCGTTGAATATTGCAGAGGCTCTAAAGCAGATAATGAATCGTCCATATTGCCCATGAGATCGGCTGAGGGTTCTTTGAAAACCGGTTCTCCCGTGCTGTTTAGAAAAAAAGTATCACTCAGCTCGAGACTTTCTGCTTTTGTATTCATCAATGAAACAAATTGTTCTTCAACATTGCTGATCTGTTCGGCAATGGCTAAAGCTGAAGCGTTTGAATCATAAAAGAGAAGTCGCAGCAATAAATACTCCAGCGGGTATTTATCCCCTGTCTCGAGGATGAGCCCATCTCCTGTTTTTTCCTTCGCAGCTTCCCTTGCCGCGATGCTGCTGATGGTTATTTGTGTATCAAGCGCCAGTCGTTCGCAAGCAAGCAAAGCCGTCATGATTTTTGACGCAGCCGGGATAGACAAGCGAGTATCTGGATTTTTGGTATACAACCGGCGGGATCGTCCTGTTTCGATGACAAGGGCAGAGGAAGCTGAAAGATCTACTTTAAGCGGCGGCTGATAAGTTATCGGGTTGACTGATTCGGCCGCTTGAACCGGCACAGAAGAGCAAGCAACGCCGATCAAAAACAACGTTACTAAAAATAGAGTGCATAAACGGACTTTCCTGGTCTCCGACCTCATCTGTCCCCTCTAGATGCCTTTCTGATCTCTATGGAATGCTCCATATTGTTTCGCTAAGTCAATCATTTTTTTATCTTACCATAATCAGACCGTTTTGAAGAGTGCCTTTCGAAAGGATTGATCACGCAGGCTTTACTAAAAAACCGCTTTTCGATAAAATGATCGTGCTTGTTTCTTCAAATGATTTCACATTCGTTTAAAGCGCCTCAAGATGAAGAAAGGAGCAAGTCATGCTCTACCAATTGATCCTGAGCCGGATTCACCAGGAGGCCGGCCGCTTGCCACATCTGGCACAGGTTAACTTCGGGCAGGCAATGATGCATATTTGCAGCCAGCCCACCCAAATTCCTCTCTTATCGCCGCTTGGACGATCTTTTTGTTTGATCGCACCATTAAATACACGGGCGACCCTTTCTTTGAACCAACAAAAAACCATTTGCCGCCCAGGCCAGATCGTAGGTTTGGGGAAAGCAAATTATCAGGATTGGCTGTCGGCCAGTTTACCTGAAGCTAACCAGCATGTACCGAAATTGCTGACGATAACCGGTGATGAGACCCTCTCACGGCACTTAACAGAATCAGATGAAAAAGGATCGATTCCTTTCGGACAATTTGTGCAAACGTTGGATTTGCCTGGATTGATGGATCTTTATCTGATTTTGTATGAGTTTAATGAGCGGCAAGTCGGCTGTACCCATGCCTTAAAGTGCGCAGCAGGTCATTTGACGCTGCAAGTTTTCCGCAAGTCCACTCAAAAGCCTCTCTGTGGTTTAAAAATGAGTGGCTTAAAAAGAGAAGAACAAAAATCGGGTATTGATCCGATGATGCGGTATATCGAGGATCACCTGGCAGAAAATGTGACGGTTCGGCAAATGGCGGATCAAAGGGGATTATCGGAATCACAATTCATCCGATGCTTTGTGCGACAAACCGGCATCACGCCTTATCGGATGCTGACCTTGATGCGATTACAAAAAGCCATGCAACTTTTAAGTGAGGATCAAGTGCCTATCAAGACGGTTTGTGTTCGTTGCGGGATCCGCTCACCCAGTCGTTTTGCGTCTCTTTTTAAAAAAGAAATCGGCCTTTTGCCAAGCCAATATCGCAAGCTTATGAAACGATTTGCTTGCACGAACGCAGAGAGCCAAGTAAAATGAAACTGTATTCTGGTCCAGTGTCGGGATATATTCTGGATCAATCGAAAGGAGGCAGCCTTGGCGGCTTTATTATTCTGCCAGAGCTGATGCTATGCATAAAGGAACACCTGTGGCTTTATATGGCCGCTCTTTTTATCTTGTTTTGCTGATGGCTTTATTTTCCGTTTTT
>JAGPFK010000044.1 GCA_018056585.1 Clostridia bacterium
CTTCGATATAAACCGTATCAATAGGAACCTGAACAATCGGAATATTGTTGGGCTTGACTTCCAGAAGCATGTTCATTTCATATTCATATCGTTCACCCTTTAGTGTCAGAAAGAGCGGAATATGCTCTTTCGGCAATCCTCTGAGCCCTGTTTGGGTGTCCATGACAGCCGTCCCGTTAATCAGCGCAAAAACACCACGTGTGATGGCATTACCCAAACGATTGCGCAAGGGAACATGCCCGGTGAATCGTCGGACTCCGAGAACCAATGCATCCGGATTTTCCTGCATAGCTTCGGCGATCCGATAAATATCCTCAGGTAAATGCTGTCCATCCGCGTCAGCCGTAATAACCCCATGGTCAGCCAGTCCGGATAGCAACGCTTCATTCAGCCCTGTTTTCAGGGCACGTCCCTTACCCATATTGACTGCATGGTGCAAGACCCGGCATCCCATTTTCTCTGCTTCTGAAAAATAAATATCATACTCTGGACCGCTGCCATCATCAACAACCAGGATCCGCGAAAACCCAAGACCCATCAATTTGCGAATTAATTCAAGCATTTTTTCATTCGGCTTATACGCCGGTATCAAAACTGTCGGAAAATTCATGACTAAACTGCCTTTCCGGTTTCATCATTCTAAAAGATACCTAGATGCAATCTACCATATTGATGAGCTCTCTGCAAGTTATTTACCCCTTTATTATTCGAATGATGCGCTGTATAATAAAAATCTGTCAAAAATGGGACGGTGTTTTCATGAAGTCGCATCAAAAAAAAGAAAACTGGCCTATCTGTTGGGTAGTTCTCATTGATCTGATTCTGCTTGGTGCAGGGCTTGTGATATTTGCTTTGTTTCATCATGTGCTGCCCAGGGATACTTTACAAACCGGCATCATGCTTCCTGAGCCGGCGGCATCGCTGACTACGCAAACGACAAAAGCCACATCCTTCGCAACTTCTGTCAAAGAAACTGAAGCTGCTGATCCCGATGATTGGCATACCCAATTTAAAGAACAGTTTGCTGATGGACCGCCTTCAATAACCGATTCATCTTACCGCAGTGCCAACGTGGCCGTTACAATCGAAAAACTGCAAAAAGACGACGCTGTTTGTTATGTTGCCGATATTTATCTTTCCAGTGTCAAACAGCTGCGGTCTGCTTTTGCCAAGGGTCAATATGCGCGCAATGTTGCTGATGAGGTATTGAACATGGCCATCGAAAACGATGCCATTCTGGCCATTTCAGGTGATTATTTCGGTATACGGGACGAAGGACTAGTGATCCGAAACGGTCAACTTTACCGAGATGTCTTGTTCCAGGACACCTTGATCCTTTATTATGACGGATCCATGGAAACCGTAACCGCACAGCAATGTGATCTGGGCCGTATTTTATCAGAAGGCGCCTGGCAAGCCTGGTCTTTTGGTCCCATGCTCCTGGATGCCAACGGCCAGCCGATGACTCGTTTCAACAGCCAGGTCAACCCGGACAATCCACGCGGTGCGATTGGCTATTATGAGCCGGGCCATTATTGTTTTGTTTTGGTAGACGGCCGTCAGCCAGGCTATTCAAACGGGATGACTTTACAGGAACTCTCCGGCCTGTTTTACGAACTTGGCTGTCAAGCCGCCTATAATCTGGATGGAGGCGAATCAGCCGTGATGACCTTTTTAGGCAAGGTTGTTAATAAACCTTACAAAGATGGGCGCAAAATCAGTGACATCATTTATGTTGCCGATATTGCCCCGGAGGGGATAAACCCATGATCAGGCGCGCGCTGCCGCATCTTTGCCTTGTATGTTCCGTGATGATGTTGGTTTTTTACACCATCGACCGGTTTAATCGAGCCATGCATTTTATTGGCGGCAATGAAGTTTTTAATACATTTTTACTGATCTTCAGCCTGCTTGTCTGCATCACGTCCGTTTGGACGATTTATGACCACCGGCATGGCCGTTGAAGGAACGCGTTGAGCATGGATCCTTTTATCCGCACCAAGTGGCTGCTGGGGGCAGATGGGGTTGAGCGATTAAATCAAAGCAAAATCGCAGTTTTCGGTCTGGGCGGGGTCGGTTCCTACGCTGTTGAAGCATTGGCCCGAACAGGGGTTGGGCATTTTGTTCTCGTCGATGCGGATTTTGTCGAAATCAGCAATTTTAATCGGCAACTGCACGCGACAATAGAAACACTCGGCCGTCTGAAAGTGGACGTGATGCGCGAGCGGATCCTGAGCATCAATCCAAAAGCCGACGTACAGGCACAGGCACAGTTTTTCCAGTCAGGCGATCCAGACGGACTCATTTCAAGAGATTTAGACTACATTGTGGATGCAATCGACACTGTCCCTTCTAAAATTGGTTTAATCGTAAAGGCTAAGGAGCTTTGTATTCCTGTCATCAGTTGCATGGGAACCGGCAACAAGCTGGATCCGACGCGTTTTGAAGTAGCTGATATCAGTGAGACATCGGTCTGCCCTTTGTGTAAAGTGATGCGTCGGTCGTTAAGGCGGCTTGGCATCCAACATGTCAAAGTGGTCTATTCACGTGAACCGCCCCTTTTACCACAGAGAGACACAGATGATCAAAAAAGTCCCGGAAGTGTTGCTTTCGTCCCATCTGTTGCCGGTTTAATGATGGCTTCAGAAGTTGTCAAGGACCTGATCTACCCCGGTAAACGCAAAAACTAAAAAGCGGCGTTTCTGCCTCATGCATCAACGCCGCTGGATTTTTCAGGATGCTCGCATTAATTCGAACTTTGCTTTGGCAAAAAAGGAATCAGCTGCCTTGCAAAACCTGCCAGTGTCATGGTCTGCAACCAGACGCGGCCGGGGCCGGTCAAGGTCGTCAGAAAAAGGCCTTCACCCCCGAATAATACATTTTTAAACCCTTTTACTGTTTCCGTTTTGTACTGAACGGTTTCTTCAAAAGCAGCCGCATTGCCCGTATCCACACGGATTACTTCACCCGGAGCCAAAAGCCTTTCAACCAGGCTCCCATCAATTTCGATCATGGCAATGCCCGCACCGGCCAGGCGCTGCATAATAAAGCCTTCACCGCCGAACAGGCCTGCCGATGCACCGCGAACAACATGAGCACTGATGGTAACCGATGGCTGGGCACAAAGGAAAGCGGTTTTTTGCGTAATAATAGGGCATCGGCTCACATCAACGGCTGCGATGCTTCCCGGGAAAGAACTGGCAATAACAATTTCCTGGTTTGGGCGATCGGCTGTATAGGTCGCAATAAACAAAGATTCGCCTGAGAACATGCGTCCAATGCCTTTCATCAGGCCTCCCTTCATGTTGGTCTCCATGACAATGCCCTGATCCATCCAGGTCATCCCGCCGGATTGGGTATAGATGCTCTCACCTGGGTTGAGGCGAATAGAAACAGCTGGTAAGCTACCGCCAAAGATTCTGTAATTGAGCGGCGGCACAGGTCCGCCCTGCCAATTCTGTTGGTCCCGCCTTTGTTCTTGTTGTTGCATAACAGGAGGTGTTTCCATTGTGGCTACCGATGGATCGGCGCTCAGTGGATGGCCGCATTTGCCACAAAATTTGGCTTGATCTTCGTTTTTAGCCCCACAGTTTGGACAGAACATACAATTTTCCCCCTTATATCTTGCTTATTTGGATGACGACAACAATCCAGTTGTCTTTTTTTAATCATATCACATTGAATACTCTATTTAAATCTGTTTAAAAATATTTACTTATCATCTCTCATTTTCATGTTATAATAAAAATGAAGATTTTGTTTTGCCAAAAAGTTGGATCGTGATGCCGTTCGGATCCAGCTGTTGGCAGATAAAACAAAAATATTTATAAAGGAGGACTTATTATGATTCAAGAGATCAGAGACGCATTAAATGGAACATATAAAAGACGGGCACGAAATAATGCCATTGCCGGACTTACAGCCGGATTGGTAATCGGTACTTTGACAGGCATATTTCTCGCTCCTAAATCCGGAAAGGAAACGCGGGCAGATTTACGTGAGGGAGCAAAAATCGGAGCGGAAAAAGTTAAGGAAACGGCGCAACATGTCGGCGAAGTTGCAAAAGAAAAGATCACAGAAGTCAAAGAGCATATAAAAACCGGAAAATGTCGGGCTGATACGGAAGAATCGGCGGAGGAAGCCGCTGAAGAAGAATAGCAACGACTTTTAAAGTCAGGCATGGCGCAGGCCGGCTGGGCCTGCAAAGAAATGAGGGATTGACTTGCCTTATGCGATCGTTCTTTCAACAACGATAACAATCGATGTCAAAAACCTCCTGGTAGGTACCCTGATTCTCGTCGGTATCATACTTGGCATTTATTTGATCTCTGTTCTGGTCAAGTTATCTGGAACAATAAAAAAGATTAATGAATTGGTCGATGAACTTGAAGAACCGGTTCATAAAACGGTTAAGCAACTGCCGGAACTGATTCAGAAAATTGAAAATGTCACCGACGACGTTTCTGTCATCGCCGAATCAGCTAAAAAATCCGTCCCGCCTGTTTTAGATGATGTTCAGAATGTGACAAAAACGATCCGTAGCAGCGTAGACACCATCGGAGAGGCAGCAAAATCGATCGGAGAAAGTGTTTCATCATTCTTTCAGCCTGGTAAGTCATCCAAGGCCGGCTTCACAGCCAGAGACTTTGTTGATATTGTTGATCAGGTTGTTTCCGTCGTCGGCCTGTTTACCGGGCACAGCAAAAAGCGAAAAGGCGGCTGGAGTAAACGTCGTAAAAGATAAGATCAGGTTTTATAGACCAAAAGCCGGTTTAGTCGGAGACAGACCGGCTTTCTTTATGAGTCCGTTAATTTATGTAGCAGCTTTATAATCTCATCAATTTTTTCCTGTTCGTGACCTGTTTCAAATGCCTCACGAACACAACTTTCCAGGTGCGCTTTCATAATATCCTGGCTGACTTTCCTTAAGATAGCCTGTGTAGCAAGCAATTGGTTATAGATGTCCAGGCAGTATCTATCTTCTTCAATCATTTTTAACAACCCGTCAAGTTGTCCGCGCGCCGTTTTAATCAACCGTGTTGCTTTGGTTTTGTCCGCCTTCATCAGAGATCCTCCAAACTTTCCTTTATGTCCTTCACCTGATATCCGGCCTCTTCAATCGCCTGAACCAGCACCTCATCCGGAACCATCGGGTCAGCCAGGACAACGGCCAGGGCTTTTTGCAGATCAACCTGAGCCTTGACACCAGGTAAACTGTTCAGTTTATTTTCGATTCTGTTCCGACAGTGTTCGCAGCTCATCCCTTCTATTTTGATCATTTTTTTCATGTTCACACCTCTTTTTGGGTTTGGCGTATTTTGCGCCTCATCTCTGTTTTCCGGTTTAAAACGCTTTAACCTCAAAGCATTTCCAACAACTGTTATTGAGCTCAGGCTCATTGCGGCTGCCGCGAACATTGGACTGAGCGTCCACCCATAGATGGGATAAAATATGCCAGCAGCAAGAGGGATGCCCAGAGCGTTATAGAAAAAAGCCCAAAGCAAATTCTGTTTGATGTTCCGAATAACCGCTTTGCTCAGCCTTAGAGCTGTCACGGCATCGAGTAAATTGTTTCTCATCAGAATGATATCCGCTGACTCAATGGCGATGTCTGTCCCCGCACCAATAGCAATGCCAACATCCGCACGGATCAGCGCCGGCGCATCATTGATTCCATCGCCGATCACCGCGACTTTTCTCCCTTCTTCCTGAAGTCTGCGAATAACAGCCTCTTTTTCATGGGGCAAAACTTCTGCCATGACGTCCGTTATGCCAAGCTGGCGAGCAATGGCTTCAGCTGTTTGTTTACGATCGCCTATCAATAAAATAACCTGAAGGCCGAGAGCCAAAAAGCGTTCGATCGCCTCTTTGCTGGATGGCTTAACAGGATCGGCAACGGCAATCACACCCAACAACTGATCCTCTTTGGCAAAAAACAAGGGCGTTTTACCTTCCTGATCGTACAAAGCAGCTATTTTATCCAGCTGTTTCTTTTCAACGCCTTTTTCAGTCATAAAAGCCAAATTGCCGGCAACGTATGTTCTGCCATCCATGATCCCCTCAACGCCGCGCCCGGGAACAGCCTTAAAATCATAAACTGTTTTCAATTCAAGTTGACGATCTGCAGCATAGGCAACAATAGATCGGGCCAGTGGGTGTTCCGAGAGTTTTTCCAAACTGGCTGACAAACTTAAAAATTCATCTGCACTCAGATCTGTTAAGGGCTTCACATCTACAATCTGAGGCTTCCCTTCCGTAACCGTTCCGGTTTTATCGAGCACAACGGTGTCAACCGACTGAGCTGTTTCAAGCGCTTCGGCTGAACGCACCAAAATACCATGTCGGGCACCAACGCCGGTTCCCACCATGATGGCAACAGGCGTCGCCAATCCAAGTGCGCATGGGCAGGAAATAACCAGGACAGCGATTCCGGAAGTGACAGCAAATTCAACGGTTTCACCGGCCAAAAGCCAAGCCAGCACGGTGATCAAAGAAATTGAAATCACGATCGGTACAAAGATGCCGCTGATTTGATCAGCCAGCCTGGCGATGGGGGCTTTCGATGAAGCGGCTTCTTCTACAACCGAAATGATGCGTGCCAGCGTTGTTTCCTGTCCGACCTTTGTCGCCCGAATGATCAATGCGCCTCCTTGATTAATCGTTGCGGCTGAAACAGAATCACCCGGCTTTTTATCTACAGGGAGACTTTCGCCAGTCAACATGGATTCATCAACAGATGAATGCCCCTCCACAACAACGCCATCGACTGGAATAACCGCTCCTGGTCGAATCAGAAGTAAATCACCACTCTTTACCTCTTCGGCCGGTACTTCTTTTTCCTGTCCTTCTTGCAAAACCAGGGCGGTCTTTGGTGCGAGTCTGACCAGCTCAGAAACAGCCTCGGTTGTTTTTTTCTTTGAATGGCTTTCCAAATATTTACCGAATGTAATCAGAGTCAGGATCGTTCCGGCCGAATCAAAATACAGATTTTGGCCATATTGCGCGGCAAGCTCGACATAACCTTCTTTAAGATTGTAGACCATTTTAACCAGGTTGAATAAGCCAAACAGGACAGATGCGGCCGATCCGATCGCAATAAGAGAATCCATGTTCGGCCGGCCATGAAAAAGCGTGTAGAAGCCTTTTGTGAAATAAGTTCGATTGATCAAAAGAATCGGAAGCAACAGCAAAATTTGCAGGAATGCCTGACGCAAAACATCATCCGGGGATCTAAGCCAGTCCGGCAAAGGAAAATGAAGCATCGGTCCCATTGCCAAGTATAGGAGGGGCAGTAAAAAGGCAAAAGAAACAATAACGCGTCTTTGTAACGATTTCTGTTCATCCAGGTCAATCGGACGTTGTTCAACCGGAAAAGCCAGATAGCCGGCTTGTTCCACAGCTTTGATGATGGCCTGGTCATCAACTTTTTGTTCATCAAATGAAACCTGCATCACAGCGGTCAATAAATTGACCTCCACAGACAAAACTCCGGAAAGCTTACTGACTTGTCTTTCCACAGCAGCAGCGCATGCCGCGCAGGTCATGCCCTGAATGATATATTTTTTCTTCATCAAGCGCCTCCGCATACCCCACCCGGGGTGTAGTGTCTATAATAGCATACCTCTAGTTCACCTCATTGTCAAACATTCAGACTGAGTCATGAAAAATGGTCCGGATCATGTTATGATAAATCTCGTGGATCAAATATCAATCTGACGAGGTGCTTCAAATGACTTTTACACAGCCTTTTTTGAAAAAATTCGCTCAATCGCCTGATGGACTGAGCAAGGATGATTTAGAAAAAGCGGTAGCAGACTCACTGGCCGGCCAGGAAAAAAACTTGTCCCACGTTCTGATTATCCCGCCGGACTATACTCGTCTGCACTCGGGTGCCGGTCTTCTGACCGCGCTCTATTACGAGCGCCTTCAGAAAACCTGCAAAGTTGACATTTTGCCGGCGCTGGGAACGCATGAACCGATGACTCAATCAGAATACCAGGATTTTTTTGGTCCGGATGTGCCTTTTTCAGCGATGATCACGCATAACTGGCGCACAGACGTTGTTAAACTCGGGGAGGTTCCCGCTGATTTTGTTTATCAAGTTTCTGAAGGACTCATGGAGGATGCGATTGATGTTGAAATCAATAAGCATCTGCTG
>JAGPFK010000045.1 GCA_018056585.1 Clostridia bacterium
ATCCTGATTGGATTAACTGTTTTGGTTTCATTGCGGCACGGATAATCGGGTAAAGGAGCGAAGGTCTCGGAGGGTAACATCCAAGGTGCCGGTCAGATCCTCCTTAGAAGCGAACAGAGCTTCTTGATGTTCATGGTATGATAAGCTTCGCTGTACTCGCAGATCTTACTTGCGTCCATGTTTTTCAGTTCAGTTTTTTCAATCCGCAAGTCCTCTGTCAAAAGCCGCATAAGCTCCTTTGTGTTCGGCACGGGTGACATTGTATAAAGCTGATCGCACAACGCCTTTTCCGGTTCGGCAATCCGGTAGAAATAGTCTCCCTCCTGAATCAAGCTGAGCCCCAGCGGGAACGCCTCCGATGGCACATCCCGGTATGTGAAGGTTCCAAACGGTGTTTCATACTTCTTTTTCTTTTTCTTTTCAAAGGTTGCGCAGGTAATGGTATATACCGCTTCGGGAATGAGACCGTAATAGCCCAAAGCATATTCAAAGGAAATGTACGATGGCCCATAAATGCTGCCAGCAAGCAAATGGGCCGGAACATTCTTATCTGTTTCATAAAGCCCCTTCGTGATCTGAAAGCACTCGCCACGCGCTACCATGCGTGAGAGCTTTGACTTTGGGGAAGCATATTCACTTAGCTCTTCCAGGAGCATTGCTGTTGTCTTTATCATATTTTCACCTCATAGTCTTATTATATGCAACTATCTGGTGAGAATCAAGCATCTTTGAAAATCCGATTCCGTGTTCATGCCGGTCCAATGTAAAGAATCATTTGACTTTTCATTAAATGGAAAAATAACAAATTGGAATCAAGTAAAAATCAGCATGAAGCAAACAAGGGTCTTTCTATTGTTCGAAGAAAAACAATTTTATAAGTTTGGCAGTGATATATTCATCGCCCCGTCCGGGAACAGTCAAAGTAGATGGAGAAACCTTTGATGAAAAAGACATCTTATGGGAAATCGATGGCATCGAGTATACAGCGGATGTCAGGCAGGATACCCGCGATGTGCAGTGGCCAATTTACATGGCTGCTGTTATTTAAAGTGAAAAAGAAAGGCGGCCTCGCTGCAGGTGAACACGAGGTTAGTGTGGCGTACCGGTGCATTATGTCTCACCGCCCTCAGTAAACAGTGACGAAGCGTTTGCAAGACAGCCGGAACATCCATTTACGAGAAAGATGTTACTTGTATAATAATCACAGTGGAGTGGTAGCATGTTCCAACAGTTTCTGTGGTATGCGGATAACTTTTTCTCCATTAAAAGATACGATTGCAGTAAAGCTGTATTTTGGTTTTTTGATTCTTAAATATGTGAAATGGATTTTACAGAAGTGAAAATGTGCTTATGACATCAAAGAAATGCGGCGATATCTTCTGGTGCATACATCACTATTCCACCTGGCTGGTCGATAAAATCCAAATATGTCAATGGCTTTGGATTGCTTTATGACCGTGATTTTTTTAATGTGAAAGACATGGCTCAAAACAGGTCTTAAATCTCATGGCATCATGCAAACATGATGACTTTTTGCCTTTAAATGTGAATCAGACATGATGGAAGGTCATGTGACTCATTTGCCTCTTACTTCATGCATTAATTAAGCAATCAAAACGGTGGCTCTACTTGATCATAATTGGATTGTGTAAAAGACCCTGGTTTTGAATGGCCAGGGTCTACCTTTTATTTTTGTATGGGGATTCATTTTATAAGTTGTGCTTTTTTCTATTGCAATTCAGGTGATTCTGTCCCATCCGAGTTGATATCAATGGGCTGATAACGGTGCTTATGGAAAATATCATAGACGATGGGGATGACGAACAGAGTCAGCAAGGTCGCATATGAAAGCCCTCCAATGGTGACAACAGCCATAGGCTGAGTTAATTCAGCACCTTGTCCCATGCCAAGCGCCATGGTTATCATGGCCAGAATGGTTGTCAGCGCGGTCATGAGGATTGGCCGCAAGCGTATTTTCCCTGTCTGAAGCAGGGCTGTTGTTCGATCAAGGCCTTCCTCACGTAATTGGTTGACTGTGCTGACAAAAACGATGCCGTTGTTTACAACAATACCAGCCAGCAACAAAAATCCAATCAAAGCAATAACGGATAATTCCATGCCCAAAGCCCAGAGCAGCAACAATCCGCCTGTGAATGCCAGTGGCAGGGTAAAGATCACGATAAACGGGGCGCGTAAGCTCTGGAACTGGGCAACCATAATCAGGTAAATAAAGATCACGGCTAAAGCGATCATGAGATACAAATCGTTCATGGCTTCTTTAATCAGAACATTTTCCCCGCCTAACTTCAGACTGATGCCTTCCGGCAATGCAATCTCATCTAATTTTGGCTCTAATTCACGGCTGACAAGACCAATGTTGTAGCCATCTTTCAATGTTGCGGAAACAGTCAGATACCGCGACTGATTCTCTCGCCTGATCGCCTGCATCGCAGGTGCTTCCTCGATCTGGGCAATCTCGCCAAGACGTAAGGATTGTTTCTGGCCTTCAAGGTCGGTCCATGTCAGGTTAAAGTCAGATAATTTTTGACGGGTTAATTTTTCATCTTCCTGAAGAGACAGCAGGACCGGCAGGCTGTTGGACCCGTTCGTTAAGACGATTGCCTGCTGTTCTTCCTGTAAAGCTTCGGATAATTGCTGATATATCTGAGCGATGGTCAGTCCTTTACGCATGGCCTTATCTTTATCCACGATCACACGAAGTTCTTTTGCTTCCTCATCAATGCTTGTCTTAATTTCAGCAATGCCCTCATTTCCCTGCAGCAGTGTTTTTACATCTTCCAGAACGAGACGCATTTGATCAAAATCTTGTCCCCTGATCTGAATGGAAATACCGCTTTCACCCAAAACGGACAAATCCATGGTTGTCGCACTTACGGATATATCACCGGGCAGATCAGAGGTCTTTTCATAAATTAATTTTTCTACATCTCGATTGGTCAGGTCACGCTCATCTTTAAGCAGGATATAAAATAAGATCGATCGGTTGTCTTGCTGCTGACCCAGACTGATAATTGAGGATGTGCCATGTATGGCGCCGACATAATCAACCGCTTCAATCGAGAGGATTCTTTCGGTTACTTGATCGGCTGCTTCATAAATCATTTCCTGGCTGAAATCTTCAGGCAAAACCAATGTTGCGCTGAGCTGAGGTGAATCCATCTCAGGAAGGAAGGCCGTCCCCATGGTTATAGCACCATAAATGCTCAATGCAAAAAGAATCACGACCGGTATTAAAATAGCAGCTTTATGCTTCAGAGAAAAAGACAAGGCACGTTCATAAGATGACTTCAGCCACTCAAAAAACCGGTACTCCTTATCCTTGGTATGGCGCATCGTCGTAGCCGAAAGGGCCGGAACAACAGTCAGGGCAACGATCAGGCTTGCCAGCAAGCTGAAAGTGATGGTCAGGCCCATATCAGTGAACAATTGGCGTGTCAGGCCATGCGTAAAAACGATCGGTAAAAAGACACAGACGGTGGTCAGCGTTGATGAGGTAATGGCTGCGGAGACCTGGTTGGCGCCCGTTATAGCGGCCCTTGCCGGTGGGATACCGTCATGACGCAGCCTGTAGATATTTTCGATGACAACAATACTGTTGTCGACAAGCATACCGACGCCCAGAGCCAGTCCAGACAAAGAGATGATATTAATGGAGATATTGGTAAAATACATTAAAGCCAGCGCAAAGAGCAAACTGACCGGAATGCTGATGGCCACAACCAGTGTCGGACGTGGATCCAGTAAGAACAGGAACAATACGATGATGGCCAGGACGCCTCCCATCAGCAGGTTGTTTAAAACGCTGTTGATGATGATGTTGATATATTCGCCCTGGTCCATCAATGGCAGAACTCTTAATCCCTCATATTCCTTGTTCAGCTCTTCGGTCTTTTCATGAATTCGCTTGGTTACATCGGCCGTTGAGGCTATGCTCAGCTTTTGAAAACTGATGACAATGCCGTTATTTCCGTTGATTTTAGCGTATGTTTCAGCTGCGTTGTCTTTAAGGGTAATTTCAGCGATGTCTTTCAATCTGACATCACCAATAACATCATGACTTAAAAGCAATGCCTCTTCCAAATCATGCTGATTTGCGTACTCTTCACCGATCTTGACGGTAATAGAATCGGCGCCTTCTCGAAGGGAACCGGCAGGCATGCTGAAATGCTGGGCTTTCAGCAGATTCACAATCATTTTGTTGTTTATAATCTCACTGAGATTGGCTTTTTCAATGGCTTGTTCCCGGGCGGATTCAAATTCGGCACGTGCTTTTTCGATTTCTGCCAGACTGTTTTCAATTTGCATTTGTGCTTTTGCTGTTTCAATGTCTAATTTGATTTTCGCTTGCTCAATTTGTTGTGCTCCTTTACGGGCTTCGTCCAATCCATTTTTCAATTAAGGTTTTATGGCCTGCAAAGTCATTTGACGAATTTCAATATTTTGAAGCTCTGCTTCTATGGCATTTAAGCGAGCGTGGGCATGTGATATTTGCTCTGACAACGCGATCAATTCTTCTTGTGAAAGAGAAAAAAGATCATAGGGCGAGTCTGCCAGCAATTCCCCTGGTATTTGCGTGGCCATCTGCTCCATCATGATTTGAAACTGCTCAGGACTTAAAGTTAAGACCTTTTGAAAGTATTGCGAAAAAAGAGGTTCTAGTTTCGTTAATTCCGTCAGCATGGCTTTTTCGCGCTCAAAGGCCTGTTTTTGAGCCTCGAGCTCAGCTTCCTCAGCCAATAGCGCTTGCACCTTACTGATGGCTTCACTTGTCTGACTTCCTGCCTTAATCAGCTGATCGCGCTGTTTTGGCAGTTCTGATTCAAGGCTGGCTTTGCCGTCTTCGAGTTTTTTTAGTGCTTCTTCTAATTCAGCTTCCTTCTCATCCAGTTTTTTATTGATGTCTGCAATAATCTGTTGATTCAGTTTGTCAATTTTTTCAGAATTCAGCGTGACTTCAATGTGTTGCTCAAGCAAGCCTGCAGCGGTAACAGAAGCCACGCCTTCCACACGCTCAAAGGCTGGAATCAGCTCATCTTGTGTTATTTTTGCCAGATCATAAAGAGAGACATCCGGCAAATCGACGCTTGCAATCATGACCGGCATCATGTCAGGGCTGATTTTCAGCATCATAGGAGACCCCACCGCGCTGTCCAGCCGGCCTCTTACACGGTCCAGATAGCCGGACAGCTCGATCATAACGCTATCCATGTTGCTGCCCTGGACAAATTCCAAAATGATCATGCTGCTGTTTTCCATGGAGATGGAACTGATGTTGTTGAGGCCGCTGGCTGTTCCCAGGACGGCCTCCAATGGTTTCGTCACAGCTATTTCAACTTTTTCAGGGCTGGCGCCAGGGTAGGTCGTCAATACAACAATATAGGGTAAATCAATGTGTGGCAGCAAATCTGTGCTCATCCCCAAAAAAGAAACGACGCCGAGCACCACGACAAGAATGACGGCGACCAATACAGTGTAGGGTCTACGAACACTAAACTTCGGCAACATATAATTTCCTCCGTTTTCAGCTTGTCGGTTTGGCAAGCCGATTTATCAGTATCATCACAAAGAGGCGAACGGATTAAATTATACCGAACAAAGCCGGGAACGGCAAGAAACAGACCTTTTCGGTTTTGTTTCTTTTTTATGAACAGGAAAATCGGCTTATTTATCCCAGTTTGACCGATAAGCATAGACCATGTTCCAGATCCATTTGTTGGCGGAACTGATCCAGACTTCTTTATAAGTCGCTGTGTTGACGTGAGGCCAGAAGGGCAGATCCGTTTCAAATTTACTCTGAATTCCGACAGGCAGCTGACCTACTGTCTGACCCGGCTGAACCGCATATTGCTGGATGTAATTGTACCCTTCACCGTACAAAATCGATTGAGTGAACGGATTTTTCCCGACAATCCATTCCAGCTGGTGCTGAGACAGGCTTTGCAATTCATTTGAATTGAACCGATGGGCTGCAATCTGCATGCAGACGCCCTGAGATAATTGAACACTGATGTTTCCCCTGAAGCTGAACCAAACCGGGAAACACCTCAAATACCAGCCCTTACCCAGCGGGAAGCCCTGACGAACCTGGCAGCGATACTGTTCGGCAATGTCATCGGGGCAATCGTTCAGGAAAGGATGGCTTCCCAACGCTTGATCAAAATGATTGAAAGCCTCATCTTCATGATAGACTCCTTCCGGAATCATAAAATACGGTTCTGTATAGCGGCCGATGGCCAGATGATACGCCCCGTTTTGCCGTATGGCGTTCTCCCAGTGCGCATGATCCGGATGATCAGGGAAGAGATGACAGACTGCGTCAAGCGCCAATAAAGGATAATGGGCATAAGACAAATGGTTATGGTGCCAGACAATTTCATGCTCCGGCCCCTGGTAGAAAAATCCACGCATCGGTGTGTCCCAGTCCGTCCAGGTCTGCTGCTGGCAGGAGCAGATTCGATTCGCGCCGGCGATGGCGACTTGTTTATACAGATCCTGTTTGTTTATTTCATACAACGCAGCTGCTGCGGCGGTCGCAATAGAGTCAAGCAGAATGGGCGGCTCCCTCCGTTCTGATTGAAAAGCGGCGTGATGATGCCTTGGATCCCATTGATCCAGTCCGAAAGCAAAATCTTCAGCAGCTATTTTCAAGCAGTATTGAGCATAGATCGGATCTTCTTCCTGAAAAACCCTGGCTCCGTTTGCCTCCGCGTAGGCGGAAAGATAACTGGTCAATGGTAATTTTGCAGGAGTGGAGACAATGTCATCCGCCGTGCCGATGACGCCGTCTGTCCAGATGGAAGTGGATGAATAAACGGAACGTTTACCATCTCCAAAACGAACTTTTAAAGTATAATCCAGGCCCCATTTGGCTTCTTCCAGCACCCGCTTATAAAGCCTTTTGTCTTCAGATCGGAGTCGTTCTGAAAGCATGAGGAGGGCACTTGTTCCGTCGGCTGTATTATTGAGGCTCTGCGCGAGATCTGCAGCATCATGCCAGCCTCCGTTTGCCACAATAGCCTGATCTCCGTTTTTCAAAAGAAGATCACTGTGACAAGCCCGATGCTTACCGGGGACTTCGAATCCGCAACGCTGGGACAGATAGAAATTGAGGACTTTCCAGATAGAGGGCAGCCAAACATCCCGATCGATATAAAAAGGGCGGGTGGTTGTGCTGCCGGCCTGGATGATATATCGGCCGGGCTGGCATAAATCGCTGTAATCTAAAAGCTGCAGGGGCGCTGTCGGACCTTTGACAGTCTGAATCGGTTTTTCCAGAACGATCCGGCCGTTTTCAAAATTGATGATTCGGAATGTATCGGTCTGTAAGCCCGTGGCAATGGCTTGCTTTACAGGTTGTTTGGGGTGAAAACCGCTGCCTGAATAAGCAATTTCGCCAGCCTTAGGCTCCCATCCCTCATAGACATCACAATCGACTTTCTGTAATTCAAGGCGGTCAATATACCAGATACAATGATCGGCGGCATCCGGTTCATGTCCGCACATGTCATAAACAAAACTGACGCCTGTGACACAATCTCGATGCAGATAAGGCATTTCCAAAACAACATGATTCCAGGTATCAGGCTTCAGACTGAAGTTATGCGCGCCCTCTCTTTCATATCGGTCCGGCACCTGATGCTCCCCGTCGTTATGCAGCTGCATCCGCAAACAGATCGATTTCATGCCGGGTATGTGCGGGAAAACCCAGACCGACAAACGATTCCAGTCTTCCCAGTTTTCCCGGTCAATGATGCGCAAGGCCGCCGGTTCGGCATAGATGCGCCCGCGCGCCCTGCCTGGAAGCCAATCCGGCAGGTTTGTCGGGCTTTTTAGGCATAAGCTGTGATGACCGCTGATGTAATGCAAGGATGACAGTTCAATTTCCATATAATCCGTTATGGTTACCCAGTGATCCAATGATTCCATGTCATCAATCAACCGGCTTTCGAGAACCGGCTTCGACAAAAGGCGAAACTCCGCTGTTTCCTGTTCGTCAATCGGCAATGGACGATGAACATCATCGCTCAGATCCAGTAAATGAAAAAAATCATGGTACATACGTTGCACCTCCTGTTTTGTGTAATTTCAGCACAGAGATCCGGCCTTTGCTAAACAGATTGCTTTAAGC
>JAGPFK010000046.1 GCA_018056585.1 Clostridia bacterium
GATATAACATATGTCCAGATGTGGCTTTTTTTGCAACACCGCCAGTAGATGGCGTTTTTCAGGAATATGTCGCGCATGAAGCAGCCTTATGTTTTAAGCTGCCGGGACCGGTTGACGCCATTTCAGGCGCTTTGATTGAGCCGCTGTCTGTCGGTTTTCATGCCGTCCGGCAAGGGGAAGCCCATATCGGGCAATCGGCCGTTATTTTTGGATCTGGCTGCATCGGCCTGTCTGTCTTATTGGCGCTTCGTTCCATCGGCGTTTATAATGTGACGGTTGTGGACATCCTTGACAATCGGCTAGAAAAAGCGAAGCAGCTGGGAGCGAGACAGGTCATTAACGGCAAGGAGACAGATGTACTGGCCGCGCTTTCGGAAATCACAGAAGGGCAGGGTTTTGATTTGGCTTTTGAGACAGCAGGCCTTGAGCTGACAACACGGCAAGCCATGTCGGCTGTCAAAAAAGGCGCGGTCATTGTTCTGATCGGCTACAGCGCTTCGGGTGAGATGAATTTAAAAATGAGCCTGGCGCTGGATAAAGAACTGACCTTCAAAACCGTCTTTCGGTATCGTCATCTCTATCCGGTGGCCATCTCAGCCGTTGCCTGCGGCCTTGCGGACGTAAGCCGGCTTGTGACCCATTATTATGACTTCCACGAGATCAAACGAGCAATGGATGAAAGCCTGGATCACAAGGATCAGATTGTGAAGGCGGTTGTCCGGTTTTAATTGAACCGATCCAGATCAACAGGCAGTCCCGTCTCCATCGACCGGTTGCATGCCAGGGTGAAAGCGAGGGACAAAACCGCATCAGCATATGGTGATCGGATACGGCTGCCATCATTGGATATGACGGCGTCGATGAAGGTGCGATCACAAAGGATGCCAGCCTGTCCGTCATCTTTTACCGTTTGGTTTGGTTGGTCGGAAGCGGCAGATAAAGTGCCGTCACCTTTGACAACTAATCCTTCGTTTGTTTGAAAATCGTCCTTTTCTTTTTCGCCGTATAGGTCAACACGTTCCAGAAGGTAATGATCAAGGCGTGACCGACGGCTGCCGAATGTCATTTTACTATCGCTTGCCGCGGCATCGAGCGCATAGCAGCCGGTGGCGATGGCCGCCAGGGCGCCGTTTTGAAAGCGGATGGCGCTCACGCTGAGGTCATCGGTATCATAATCTTGAATTTCACGAATAAATCCCCGTGTGCTCATTGTAAAGACCTGGACCGGCTCGCCATAGACCGCTCTGATTAAATCAAACTGATGGATGGTTTGTTCCACAATCTGGCCGCCTGAAAGGGCTTTATTTTTCCACCAGGGGACATCGGGTACCCCGCCAATACGGGCGCATTGAATAAAAGGCACCTCGTTATGCAAAATAAACTGGCGTGTGGGTTCAACAAGATTGCTGTAACGGCATTGAAAGCCAACCGCTGTGATTAAGCCGGCATCGGAAATGGCATCCCGGATCTTTATGGCCAGCTTGAGATCCAATGCGACTGGTTTTTCAACAAAAAACGGGATCTTCCTTTGGATGGTTTCCATTTCAATATCCCCATGGGCATAGGGGGGGACACAAATAAAGACCATGTCCGGGTTGATATCATCGTACATTTTTCTGAAATCTGTGAAAGCTTGCCCGCCTGCCTGCCGAACAAAATCTTCCGCTCTTCCGGCAACTAAATCACAAAAGCCGGCCAGTTCAATATCGGGGAATTTCAGAAAATGATTCAGGTGATATTGACCGATTCCGCCACAGCCAATCATGGCTAATTTTTTCATAAAACTTGTCATCTCCTTGTTACATTATTGAAGCATATGCCTCATTGCATCTTCTGTAATGCGGTACAGGTAATCCGGATTCTGCGGCATGGGAGCCAGCTCTGCCGTCATATAATCATCATAACCGGCGGATCTCAAGGCCTGGATGACCCTGGACCAGTCGATACTGCCTTCATAAAGGTTAACAAAATACCCCTGATACCAGGAAGATGGTCTGTAAAAATCTTTGATATGAACTTTAAAAATTCGTTGGCCGAGCATCTCGATCCAATGCTCCGGGTACGAAGAAACAGCGACATTGCCAACATCAAAGTAAGCGCCGATAGAAGGGCTGTCCAGCTGGTCAAGGAATTGAATCAGGTCCGTTGGTGAAAGGAAAAAGCTGTTCCAGACATTTTCCAGCCCTACAAAAATACCGGACGCTTCGATGTCTTTTTTGATCTCTGATAAAGCACAGAGCGCATGCTCGTAAGCTTTTACGCGGCTGACTGATTGGCTGATGCCGCCGGGGACGACCAGAATGGTGTCGGCTTTCAGCGTATGAGCCAGATCCAATTGCCGCAAAAGGATGTTTTTCCCGCGCTGCCGTTCTGATTGATCGGCAGAACCCAGAGGGGCGCCGCCATAAAGCGAAGTTGAAATGCTGCAGATCGGCAGATTGTACGATTCACTGAGCGATAAAATCTCATGAAGCTCGGAAGGTCCAGTTTTGACCGTCAGTGCATGTGCTGATGTTCCCTCTGCGTCAAGATTGAGCTCGATTCCGTCAAATCCGGCAGCTGCAATTTTTCTGAACAGATCCTGAAATGAGACATCGGCTGGAGCAGACCAGGCATTGATGGCAATTTTCATGGCATGATCCCCCTCGTATCAAGTATCATCTTCCTGAGATGTATGATGTGAATATCCATTCTGTTTTATGATAGACTATGCCATAGATGAATCCATACAGGAACATCGCATTCATATGGACGCATCAACTGAATTTTAAGGGATTCATAAAAAAACAACAACGCCTGGCTGGGGGTATTTATTTATGGATAATCAATCATATTACAGGCAGAACGAGCCTGAAGGTTGTAATGTCGCTTGTTATGATCATTACCTTGTGGTGAATTGTGCCGGCATTTCAGTTCTCAATAAGCCTTTTACAACATGGCGGCCCGCGGGCCGAAAAGATTACTATTTAATGTATCTGTGCCGGGGCGGGTTAACGCTCTATCAAAAAGAAGACAAGATTCCTTTCAGCCCGGGCCAGTTTGTTCTGATTAAGCCCTGCTATGAAACGCGCTATTGTAAAGAAGACTACAACACCATGATATACTATTGGGCTCATTTTACGGGTTACGGCGCCCCAGAATTTCTGTCGGATTGTTATTTAGAAGATCTGATTCTGTATGAGGCTGGTGTGTGCCAGCCCGCTATCGATACTTTCCACGATCTATTCAACCAGTTTATTTATCGGGACACCTACTTCCAGATTAGCTCGTCGACCCTGATGATGCAGATTTTGGTCTCTCTCAGGCGAGCCGCTGATAATCGGGCGCAAAATAAGGTAACAGCAGAAAGGATCAGCCGGTCTTTAGCCTACATTCATCAGCATTACAGCCGCCCTATTACGGTCCAGGATTTGGCTGATATGGAGCACCTGAGCGTCAGCCGCTACAGCGCGCTGTTTCGTGTTTGTATGGGGTTGTCTCCGCAATCATACATAATTGACCTAAGGCTGCGTATGGCGACGGAACTTTTGCAGCGTACCGATTTAACCATTAAACAGGTTGCGCATACAGTCGGGTATGAGGACCAGCTTTATTTCAGCCGATTGTTCAAGGCTCGAAAAGGGATCTCGCCCAGCAGTTATCAACAGCAGTGTCATGGTGTGGAGGCAACCGATCCAAAGTCCATTCGCGAGAGCTCGTGAGCTGTCTTCTTTAGGGTGAAACGACATGGATGGGTTGGCCTTTTAAAAAGGAAGCAACATTTTCTATGGCGATTTCCATTAATCTGGAACGGGCTTCTTTGGTTGCCCAGGAAATATGAGGCGTAATGAAGCAGTTCTTGGCCGTGAGCAGAGGGTTGTCGGCCTCTGGCGGTTCTTTGGATAAAACGTCCAGTCCAGCACCGGCAATCTGCTCATGATTTAAAGCATCCGCCAGATCCTGTTCGACGATGAGTCCGCCACGCGATGTATTGATTAAAAAAGCTGTTTGTTTCATGAGAGAAAGAGAGTCTTTATTGATGAGGCCTTCCGTTTCTGGAAAGAGGGGGCAATGCAGACTGACAACATCTGACTCCCGCAAAAGCGCTTCTACTGAAACCCATCTGAATCCATCGTCATCCGGCGTCTTGCATTGGATTTTGTCGTTGGCCAGAATACGCATGCCCAAAGCGTCCGCAATGCGGGCAACCTGACGGCCGATCCGGCCAAATCCAATCAAGCCGATTGTTTTATTTTTAAGTTCAATCAAGGGCGTTTTCCAAAAGCAAAAATCACGATTCCGCGTCCATTCGCCTGCTTTTACGGCTTCACTGTGCAAAGCAACATGATGACAAAACTCAAGCAGCAAAGCAAAAACCATCTGAGCGACAGAATAAGTTCCATAGGTTGGGATATTGGTTACAATGATCCCTCTTGCGGCGGCTGCCTCTATGTCAACAACATTATAGCCCGTAGCCAGAACGCCAATATAGCGCAGCTTCCCGAGGCAGGCTATTGTTTCGGCCGATAGTGGTGTTTTATTCGTCAAAACAACGTCCGCATCCCGTGCCCGGTCTATGATCTCTTCTTTTTGAGTATAATCATAAACAACAAGATCACCCAACGTTTTGAATCCATCCCAGCTGAGGTCACCTGGATTGAGCGTATATCCATCTAAAATAACAATTTTTGTCATATCAACCTCCTGAAGTGACTGCATGCAGCCCTATTCACACTGTGAATTCAGTTTTTTCTCTTTACACTATAACATAAAAATAACCCGTCAGAATGAGCATATCCTTTGCATGACACTGAAACCAGACTGATTTCTGATATTGATGTATACTGAAGCCAAGCTTTTCTTATGAATGGAGATGTTGACATGAAACAAACTTTGATTCACAACGCCAATGTGATCACACCGGCGAGGCAGATTCATCATGTTGATGTGCTGATTTCTGATGACAGAATAGAAGCGCTTGGACAGGAAATGAGAGGACTGAACGCAGAAATCATTGATGCTTCGGGTCAATATCTGGCACCAGGCTTTATTGACTTACATGTCCACGGTGGCGGCGGTTATGATTTTATGGATGGGAGCCCGGAAGCTTTTTCAGAGATTGCAAAAATCCACGCAAGACATGGAACAACGACGTTGCTGCCGACAACGCTGGCTTGCACGGATGAGGAACTCTCTTCTGTGTTCACTCAGTATCTGAAAGTCAGATCGATCCTTTCGGAAGGTGCTTTTATGCCTGGCATTCATCTTGAAGGGCCTTATTTTTCAATGGAACAAAGAGGCGCTCAGGATCCGCGTTTCATCCGGTATCCCGATCCATCCCATTATGGCCCGATTCTTGAACAATGGGGACATTTGATATTGCGCTGGAGTGCCGCGCCTGAACTGCCCGGCAGTGATGTTTTCGCCAGGGCGCTTCTGGCACGCGGCATTTTGCCAGCTGTCGCTCACACCAATGCGTTTTATGAAGAGATTGAGTGGGCATATGATCAGGGATTTACACATCTGACTCATTTTTATTCAGGTATGTCCGGCCTTCGGAGAATACAAGGCAGACGCCGGCCGGGTGTTATTGAGAGCGGGTACATATCTGACGATCTGACGGTGGAAGTGATCGCGGATGGCATGCATCTGCCGCCTCCGTTGCTTAAGCAGGTTTACAAAGGCATTGGACCGCGTCGGACGGCCTTGATCACGGATGCAATGCGCGCAGCCGGAACAGACGCAAAAACCAGCCTCATGGGCAGCTTGAAAAACGGACAAGTGGTGCTGATTGAAGAAGGGGTTGCCTGGCTGCCGGACCGGTCGGCTTTTGCCGGCAGTGTCGCTACCATGGATCGGGCGGTTCGAACAATGATTCAGCAAGTTGGCATTCCCCTGCAGGACGCGGTTCGGATGGCCACGGCAACGCCAGCCGCAATCATGGGTTTTACAGGGAAAGGGCGGATCGCACCTGGGATGGATGCGGATCTGGTTCTCTTTGATGAGAACATCAAAGTGAGCCTGACCATGGTTGGCGGACGTATTGTTTATCAGTCAGAGTCATAGCTTTTGCTGAATGAACCGCCGCTTTATATGGGGTGGGTTATTCTGAATAATCTGAAGGGCATACGCCTGTATAGGATCTGAAAAGGCGGCTGAAATAAAACTGATCCGGATAACCCACCAACGCGGCAATATCTTTAATGTAAAGATCCTTGTCGCTTTTTATCAATCGCTTGGCCTCTTCCATTCGAATTTGTGTGAGAAAATTATTAAATGATTTGTTTTCATATTTCCTGAACATTTTACTTAAATAGGTCTGCGAAATGCCAAGTTCCTTCGATACAAGCTGCAATGTGAGCGGCTTTTCCATGTTGCTGATGATGTAATTTTTAATCAGATTAAAGTATTCCGGCGTGTCAATCTTGCTGTTTGCCGTTATGATTGCTTCTTTGTCCTCAAAAAACAACGCATCGATGCTCTCTGAAAGCATTCCCATATCGGCCGCATGATAGAAAGCATCTTCAATATCATATTCGATGCCGCTGCCGTAATCCGGAGCGACCCCATAGTTTCTGAGCAAAAACAAGACTTGCTGAACCAGTTCTTCAACCTGAAGCTGAGTTCTTGCTTCTTTTTGGCAGATGTCAAAGATTTTTTTCAACTCTTGCCGGACCCGGTCATATTGCTGCAGAGAGAGACAATGCGCTAATTTCTTAATCATTTGCGTATTTATTTGAAGCGTATTTGTATTCTCGCTTATGACGGAAGAAACACTGCAATCTTCAATAAACAGGATTTGGCTCCTGCCGATGATTGTTTTGGTATCCAGCACCCGATAGAGCTCTTTGATTTTTGAACTGAAATCTTCTTTTCTGATGGGCTCCTGCGCGGCAATCACCGTTGTAAAAAACGCATCTTTATTCTCCTTGACCAACAACCCCTTTATATATTGCAGCAGAGCCTGCTGTCCATGGCCGGGCAGCATCTCTTCCGTGATGAGGTAGAGCGATTCCATTTCATCGCGTCCATAGACAATGATGGATTCGTAGACTTCCGAAAAAATTTCATTTTCCTGTGTGGCGAGAAATCGCCTGGGCAGCCCGTTTTTTCGGACCAAAATGCCGTAGTAGGCTTCTTCAGGGAAATACTTGTTTAAAAGCCCGGGATCGGCGACAATCCCTTTTGTCAGATTGCGAATGGTCCTGTTACGTTCTTCAAAAAACACAACATCGAGCTGTTCTTTCATTTTTGCCATGACTTCGGAAAAGACACGCGGCACAACCGGTTTTTTAATGTAGTCAACCGCGTTATATTTTAAGGCTTGCCTGGCGTATTCAAATTCTTCATAGCCACTGACTAGCAGCGTCAGGATCTTCGGATAATCTGAGTTGATCTGTTTAATCAATTCGATCCCGTCCATGACCGGCATACGAATGTCGGATATGATGATATCCGGTTTGGTTTCGGTGATTTGGGACAGACATTCCTGACCGTTGCCGGCCTTCCCGACAACTTGAAAGTCAGGCGCTTTTCTGTCGATCAGTGTCTGTAAAAAATCAATAGCTGTTGGTTCATCATCAACGATCAGGGCACGATACATGGTTCTCTTTCTCCTGCTATTGGCGATCCCTTTTAGTCTCTTCGCCATTCATTCTGAAGCCGATACTTATTTTGGCTCCGCCATCATTGCTGACCTCAAATATCAAATCATCTTTATATAATAAATAAAGTCTGGCATAGGTGTTGACCAGACCCATGCCGCCGATTTCAAGATTCGGGATTTGCCCGCCTGATTGCAGTTTTTGCCTCAAATCAAAAAACTTTGTATTCAACGCTTCGATTGTCTGCTGATCAAATCCCTGTCCATTGTCCTGCATGCAAATCGTAACGTCATCGCCCTCAATCCAGCCATCAATCTTAATTCTCATGATTTCAGATGAATTCGAAAAGCCGTGTTTTATACTGTTTTCAATCAGCTGCTGTAAAGTTAACTTGGGCAATTGCGCTTTTTTAATGGAATCGTCTATTTCGCACGTATATTCGAAACGATGCTGGTACCTTGTCTTAAGCAAAAAACAATACTTTTCAA
>JAGPFK010000047.1 GCA_018056585.1 Clostridia bacterium
GCATGCATGGAAGCAATACGCTGGTTAGCACAGCCGTTTATAATGAGTGGGATATCATTGTTTATTGGCCAGACCCAATTCTCAGATAAAATGGTTTGATTTCCAATGCCAAGACAATCCAGGCGTATCACCTGGGGCCGAACAGATTGAATTTGTTCCTGCTGCCAAAGGGATAATGACTCTTCCGGCTCATCAATGCGGCTTAAAGAAACCCGATCGATCCAAAGAGAGCCGCTGTCTATAGAAATATTGAAGCGGATTTCCTGCTGATCATATACACTGAAAGCAGGGACAACCAGCGCATATGTGTATTTCTTCCATCCAGTCCCAACATTGGAAAAAGTTGTTCCAATAGGCTCAAACGGTCCAGACAGCCAGATTTGCACCTTGCGGTTTCTGACATTTTGCTGCCGCATCCAGATGGAAACCTGCAGGACCTCCTTATGATCCAGTTCAGAAATTTGTTCAGGACGAATCTGTTGTGACAGAATGGTTGCTTCTCCTGTCTCCTGAGCGTCTAATCTGAGGCAGGAAAAGCCGCCGTTAGGGGCTGTATCTTCATGGGTCCGCACCATCTGGCCATTCCCATACAGGGTCCAGAAAGATTGCGGAATATCAAGAACCGGTTTTTCAAGAAATAAAATGTCACCAGCCTGAAATTGTCCATTTTTAAGTGGATTATCCAGTTTAATTTCAGCAACAAGTTGAGCCAGACCCAAACCACCCTGGTCGTCGGCACTCAATATTTTGTCTTTCCCCGCTAAATCAATCACCTTACTGAGCATCTTTGTTTTGGAAAACGATGTTTGCCATGTCTGGCCTTCATCATTAGAGATGATGAAGGAGCCTTTTTCGTCAAGAATAAGGTATTGCTGACGGGACAACAGAACGACATCTATGCCATTCACATCTGGCAGCGGCTCCAGCGCATGAAAAAGGAGGCCGTCATCGCTATACAAAATGGATCCGAAATGCCCGACAACCACAAAACGACCGTCACGGAAATCAATGGCTTGCCAGTCATCCTGGGTCTTTGCCTCAATCACTTGCCAAACAAGGCCATTTTTGGATGCGAGAAGCGTTCCCTGTTTTCCAATGGCGACAAATGTTCCCCGCCCATACGCAATATCCGTCAGATCTGAGTGTACCGGCGCAGAAAAGGAAATGGCGTCTTCATGATAACCGGTAACCATCTGGCCTTCGGAACCAACCGCCACAAACACAGATCGCTCAGAAATCGCGATGGCGCACAAAGGCTTGCAATCAGCTAGCAAGACGGGGTGCCAGTTCAACCCATCCTCTGATAAAAGAACGTCACCCTTCGAGCTGCAGGCCGCCAATTGTGCATCGTTGGCGCACAGACCCGTTAAATCAGCTGTCATGCCGGATGGAACAACTTCAATCGACTGACCGGTCAGATTCCGAACGATCAATCCTTGCTCCCCGACACCATATGAGACATCCCCCTGACGTGCAAAATCAAGAAATGCTGCATGGTCCGGCACATCGGAAGGCAACACGACCGGCAGAAAAGCTCCGACACGATTAATGCCATATTGCGTGACACGACCTGACCTTTTCAACAGAAGGCCATTTTCTGTACAGGACAGGACACGTGCAAAAGCCTGGTTAAAAAAACCATCGCCAAACTGATCTTGCCCGGCTTCCTCAGACGAAACATTCAATGTCGTTTCATCGCCGTCAATAACGGTCAAAGATTGACGAAAGACAGCAGGCTCAAACGATGCATCTTCAAGCAGATTACCACTGTCTGCCCAATCCAGAGAAATACCGGCACCAAGCAGTGTGGATGGCTGATCACTTTCTTTGATTGAGAATCGGATGATATCACCGGTTCCAAAAAAATTCACAGTGGATAAAACAATAGAGAGCGCCACAATAACAACAGTTGCGCTTACTAAGCCGGTAACAAGGAAAAAACGCTTATGAATGCGATTTTGCATCTTTTCGGCTCAACTCCAGCCCCGCGGATTACAAAAGATTGATTCCATAAGCCTTACAATCCTGAATCATACGTTCAGGCCAGACTGAAGCCTGGACCTCTCCAATATGGGCTTTATCCAGAAAATACATACATATTCTGGACTGGCCAATGCCGCCGCCAATGGTCAATGGCAATTGATCAGTTAAAACCATGCGGTGAAAATCCAGTTCCGCACGGTCCAGGCATCCGGACAGAGCCAGCTGGCGCCGCATGGCTTCGGCATCAACTCGAATGCCCATTGAAGAGACCTCAACGGCACGTTCCAGGGTTGGGTACCAAAAAATGAGGTCGCCATTTAGCTGCCAATCGTCATAATCGGGTGCACGAACATCATGTGGCTGGCCACTTCTCAGCTTATCTCCAATTTGTTCAACGAAAACAGCCTTGTATTCTTTACAAATGGCGTGTTCCCGAGCTTGCGGAACCAAGTGCGGATAGCGGTCTTCCAGTTCCTGGGAGGTAATGAAGAACAGATCTGGAGGGAGCTTACGGTCCAGACAAGGATAATGTCGCAGCAGATGATTTTCCATCCGGCAGAAACACCTGTAAATATCCAAAACAATCGTGTGTAAAGTTTGGCGGCACCGCTCTTCTTTTGTAATAATTTTCTCCCAGTCCCACTGATCAACATAAATTGAATGAAGATTATCCAGCACCTCATCACGACGGATGGCATTCATGTCTGTGTAAAGGCCTTCGTCAGGCGAAAGACCATAATGCGCCAGTGCATAACGCTTCCATTTTGCCAGGGACTGAACAATCTCAACCTGGGCCGAAAGATCCCGAACATCAAATGAAACCGGTCGTTCAACACCGCTTAGGTTATCATTCAGTCCGGTTTCCGGTCTCAAGAATAAGGGGGCAGAAACGCGCAGCAAATTAAGCGTATCCGCCAGCTGCATTTCAAATTGATCCTTGATCAATTTGATTGCGATCTCTGTTTCACGAATGCCCAATCTCGAACGATACCCAATCGGGATGGCAACGTTATTTTCCATGACGATCATAATTCACACACTCTCAAACTTATCATATGATGAAATCAGGTCACCCGGGCCTGTCTTCTGTCTCTGCTGATACGATCCAGATAGATCAGGGATAAAGCACCAATCAAGATAAAAGAAAGCTCGCTGACACCCAAAATCTGATTCAATACTTCATCTTCACCAATCAGCGCAGGCAAGACACTACCCAGAAAATTAAAGGTGATGTGCATGATAATAGGCGCCCAGATCGATCGTGTCAAGGCGTAAACAAGTCCCAACGCTAACCCGGGAAGCAAGACATAGCTGACTTGAATAGGCTGCCAGTGAAAAGCCGCAAATACAAGGCCCTGGACAATAATGGCAGCCCACTCCGGCATGGCCTTACGCAGCTCGCCCTGGATGATACCCCGAAATAAAAGTTCTTCGGCAATCGGAGTCATAATACTAATACCAAGAATCAGCCAAAGATAGCCTATGTCAGCGCCAAACGCAGCGGTTGATTCATAGTATTCTTTCATCCAGCGGTTAATCAATGGGTTGGATTCACTCAGTGTCATCAGAATATTGAACCAAATATTGATGATGCCGAGGAGGCCGATCGTGATGGCGATGGCAGCAGAAAGCTCATGAATGTGGGGTTTTTCCAGCCAAATGGCCTGACTGTCTTGTTTTTTCTGTATCCCCAGATAAATTGAGTAAATCGGAATCAAGAGGCATGAATAGATCACACTGATCACCGGATAATGATTGATGAGCAGCTGATTCACCAACTCTTGCTGACTCAATAAATCGAGTGGATTCAGAATTTGACTGTGTAACAGCGCATAGAAAATAACATAAAGGGTTGCGGTTACATTGATCGTCAACCAATGAACAGCCAAAAACAAAAGCGGCAGGAAAATTGTCCTAAAACGAAAGTGCCGCTTCTGCGGCTGAATCACAGCAGGAGTTTGCTCATATCCGGTCATGTGTCCTCCTCTTTCATATCCTGGTGAGATATGCCTCATATTTATGAATCAGGCGAATCGGCCTGTATGATTCTTTAGCTTTGCGCAAGCCTTCTATTCCCATATCTTCCTCACGATTGACAAAAGATACATCTGGGAAAGCCTCTTCCAGAACAAGCTTGTTGATCGCAGCATACAAGCCATCAAAGGCTCCGTCTGCTTTTTCAAAATGGATAACGGCTGTATCTTCGTGAAGTAATGAGCCAAGAGCGAATGCAACCATCCGACCGCCGATCCGGATGCTCCCGCCTCTGACATTAAGCCGGGGCATGAACCGAAACAACTCTCGGATCGGACGATAGTCGCTTTGTCGCATATTCAGGTGGTCTAAGTGTTTTTCGTCGCACCAGGCTTTGACCAGAGCGAGTGCCTCTGTTGCATCCGTTGGCCTGATCAACTGAAAGGTGTAATCCGGATACAGTCGGCAAAACCGATTAAAGTGATTCCGCTTACCATGCATATCTTTACCACTTAGGGTTCTCAGTTTTTCTGCGTCATACAAATAATCGCTAAAATCAGGATTATAGCTGATGTCTGCCTTATACCGGGTTAGCTCTGAAAGCAAAGGCAAGGCCGCTTCATCGATGTACATGAGACGCAAAGGCCAACTCCTGGCAGCAAAAGAAGGCCAAATAGCATCTAGAATTTTTTCAAGTTTATCAGCTGTCAAGGCCCCCAGCGGGAAGATCATGTGTGGCGTCGTAAAAACGCCGCCGTTGCTGATCAGACAGAAACAATCCTCCATCACAACTTTTTGATAATAAAAGCCGACATTCCAGGCAATCCGGCTGTTCAGACAGTTGTCAGATATTTCCGACCGGCTTAATGCATGGCATCGCTGGTATAGAGGGCCGTCCTCTATTGAAAATAAGGTACACCCCTCACATTGCATGTGAAAACCCCTTATGCTTAAAGTGCTTAAATGGAGCCGGATGCTTCAAACCGCCTGAAAAAACGATTGAATACAGATTCCAGTTCCCGTCTGTTTTTAATTGACAGAAAATACTGCTCGCCATCCTCATGTCGCATGGAACGCAAGATAACCAACTCTGGCTCGGCGTGCCGCCCATCATCCGGTTCATAGGGACACATGACGACATATTCACGGCCATTATGTTGAAAAGCATCGATAAAAGACATGTAATATTCATGTCCATTATCGATGTCTACCAGAACGGCAAGCACATTTTCCTGAGAAGCCCGATTTTCTCGGACTGTGTCAGCAGTTTTAGTCCTCTTCCTCTCCGTCTTCATCTGCCTCTTCATTTTCATCTTCCTCGCAGAGGCGTGCATAGGCTTCATAAACCCGGTCATATTCTTCGTCATCAAGGCTCATCAGGCCTTCTGTACCATCATCCATGGTGACGATTCGTGTGATGACAATCTCGGGTTCCTGATTTTCGTCCGCCGGCACGAGAACACAATAATGCTCATCTTCAAAGACAAAATCATCGACCAGCTCGAAGGTGTATTCTTCACCCGTTTCTGTATCGATCATCGTGATGATCGCGACTCCATCCTCCAAATCATCATATTCACAATTTGTGCAATCGCATTCATCTTCACAATTCTCTCCCTGCGGGCAGCAGGTGTTTTCATCTTCGTAAAGCATAAGCTTTCCTCCTGTTTGAACCGGTCAGCCCGGCCGATTATCCTTTCGGACTTCTGCCCATTATATCACATCAATAATCGGTTTTGCGAAGGTGATCCAAATACTCTTGCAAAAGGATCTGGGCAGCTGTTTGATCAAGAACAGAACGCATTTGTTTTTCGCTGAGGCCACGTTCTTTGAGCTTGCGCCTGGCTATTACCGTTGTGTACCGTTCATCCCGCAGCAGAACAGGCACACCGACTGTTTGTTCCAGGAAAGACGCGAGTTCATGCACCAGGTTTGAAAGGGACGATTCTCCGCCGTCTGTTCGATTGGGAAACCCTAGAACAATGCCTCGGACTTTCTGCTGAACTGCAATATCGGCCAGTTGTCCTCTGACAGCATCAACATCATGGCCATCCCAGGATATCGTTTCAAAACCGCTCGCCAGAATGCCCATCGGATCACTGAGGGCAACACCAACCCTGGCCAATCCAAAATCGATTCCCATCCATCTCCCTTCGAGCCGCTGCATGATACAGGCTCACAGATGATTGATGTAATCAGTGATGATCATCTCAAGCAATTCATCCCGTTCCATGCGGCGTATCACGGCTCTCGCCGACTTATGATTTGTAATATAAGTGGGATCGCCGGAAAGGAAATATCCAACCAGCTGGTTAACAGGATTGTAGCCTTTTTCACGCAAAGCTTCCAGCACCTCTTTCATAATGGCACGTGCTTCTTGCTGGTGATCAGCTCCCATCTCATAACGTGTCGTTTCATTACCGACCATATCAACACCTCCGATTTTTCTGTTTTACTGCTCTTATCATAGCATGAATCATCGATCATGTCTGTGTACCCAAAAGAAATTCATCCTCCGCCCGCAGGCCGATAACCGGTACAATAGTGCCAGTAGCCGGTTGTTGATTCGAGGAGAAGAGAACCGGCACATAATTCGGCGTATACCCCCTGTACAGGCCATCTTCCTTTTGCTGCTCGACCAGAACCGCGTGTACCCGTCCCACTTGTCTTTCGTGGTATCGCCTTGATAGCGTCAGAGCCAATTCCTTCATCTGCCGGCTTCTCCTCGTTTTTTCTTTATCGGGGACGACATCGGTCATCCTGGCTGCAGCTGTTCCGCTTCGGGCAGAGTAGCGAAAAATGTGTATACGCGAAAAAGCAATCTCACGGCAAAAATCAAGACTTTCCGCAAAATCAGTTTCCGTTTCACCCGGGAACCCTACAATGATGTCTGTTGTAATTCCAGGATCATCAAAAGCCTGACGGAAGGAAGAGACAAGGGCTCGATAATCTTCTTTCCGATAATCTCTATTCATGAGAGCCAGCACGCGGTCACTGCCACTTTGCAGAGACAGATGAAAGTGCGGGCATAAACGGGGGTTTTGCATAGCCAGCTCGATGAATCGATCGGTGATCCCATAAGGTTCAAGAGAACCCAGGCGAATTCTCTCAATGCCATTTATTCCGGCCAACTCAAGGGCCAATTCCATGACAGCATGCGTGGGCAGGCCAAGGTCTGTTCCGTATGAACAAAGATGAATGCCGGTCAGAACAATCTCTTTATACCCGGCTTTGGCCAACGCGCGAGCTTCCTTTATAATCTGGCTTCTGTCCCGGCTTCGCACACGCCCGCGGGTGAGCGGAACGACACAGTAAGAACAAAATTGGTTACAGCCATCTTCAATTTTGATATAGGCACGATGATCCGTCTGTTGGGCCACAGAACCCAACTCATCATACGTTGGTTTTTCGCAAAATACAGCAGAATCATTTTCTTGATGTGGCAGATTTCTTCGTTCCGAAAGAAAAGACAAAACAATCTGGCAAGTTTCGCTTTTATGATCATTGTCAATGAGAAGATCAGCGTAGGGTTCCGCTCCGCCCAGAACAACCTGGCACCCGATGGCCACGACCAAAGCATCCTGATTCATTTCCCTGGCACGCCTGAGAAATTGTCTGGACTTTCGTTCGGCCTCCGTTGTGACGACACAGGTGTTGATAAGATAAACATCTGCCTCTTCAGTAAAAGGAACCAGATCAAAGCCTGCTTCTTTAAATTGCATTCTGATGGCATCCGTTTCATATTGGTTGGTTTTACATCCCAAAGTGTGAAAAGCCGCCTTCATTTTTGCCATATCGATTGAAATGCCTCCTGTATTAGCCGTATCCTGTTTTTCAAGGGTTGACAGATCGGTGGTTTCTATAGCACAATTCAATTGGATTTTACCTGTTTTCCTTCTTAATCAAGCAAAATCCGTCAATCATAAATAAGGAGAGACCTTATGAAATTCAAAATTCATCTGAAATCAATCAATGATGTCAAGGAATTCGTACGTATTGTCAATGATTTCTCATATGATATTGATCTGGCTTCAGGCCGTTATATTGTGGATGCCAAATCAATCATGGGCATCTTCAGCC
>JAGPFK010000048.1 GCA_018056585.1 Clostridia bacterium
ACCGGTCAGAAAGAGGCTGACCCATCAGCTGCAAGCCGACAGGAAGCCGATCATCAGTCAGCCCACACGGTAAAGATAAAGCCGGGAACCCAGTCAGATTAGCCGCTACGGTCAGCACATTCTCCTTTTCCCCGGACAGAATATCATCGGAAACGCCGCTTGATAGGGCGGCCGGTATCGAGGCGACTGGCGTTATCAGAACATCAAAGTTTTTAAACAGTGAAAGATATCGTTCTTGAATGAGCCGGCGAATCCTTTGAGCTTTCAGATACCAATCTTCGTAAAAGTCAGCGCTCTGAACCAAGGTTCCGAGCAGAATCCGCCTCCGGGCTTCCCGCGAAAAACCAGACGTCCGGACGCATTCATAGTATTGTGTGATGTCATCAATGGATCCCATGTCATCAGGTCTTGATCCAAATCGGATTCCATCAAAACGCGCCAAATTACTGCTGGCTTCAGCGGCTGCGATCACAGCATGCGCAGCCAGAGCCTCCTCTGTAAGATCAATGGGGCAAGGCACGACATCCGCACCCAGCTTTTTGAACAGATCAATGGCCGAAAGCGTCAGCTGCTGAACTTCTGGCGGAAGAGGGTGCGCCCATAGGTGATCCGGCAAGCCGACCTTCAAGCCTCCCAGATTGTCCGGCTGCAGTAATCTTTTATCCGGCCGCTCCATGTCGGAAATCATGGTGCTGTCACGCGCATCCGGGCCACAGATGATTTCAAATAAAGCAGCACAATCTTTTGCGGTACCTGCTATCGGCCCAATCTGATCTAAAGAAGAGGCGAAAGCCACAAGCCCATATCTTGAAATTGTTCCATAAGTTGGCTTTAAACCAGTCAGGCCGCACCAGGCACAAGCTTTTCTGATTGAGCCACCCGTGTCCGTTCCCAGTGCCAAAAAAGAATGACCTGATGCAACGGCAGCCGCCGAACCACAGCCGGAAACGCGTGTTAAATCCCATGGATTGCGTATGGGGCCAAAGAAAGATGTTTGTCCAGTCTGCCCCATCGCAAATTCGTCCAGATTCGTCTTGCCTAAAATCACCAATCCAGCCGCTTTCAGCTTTTCAATCACAGTGGCATCAAAAGGCGGCTGGTATGTCGTTAACAGCTTCGAAGCACAAGTCGTTTCAAGATTTTTTGTACAGATGTTATCGTTAACAGCCAACGAGACACCGGCCAAAGGAGAGAGGAAAACGCCCTGATCCACACAGTACTGAACGAAATCAGCCTGAGCGAATGCTTCTTTTTCACAAAGGGTGATCCAAGCGTTTTGTGACCTTTCCTCAGATATTCGATCAAAAGCCTGCTGGACGACGTCTCTGACCTTTACCTCACCCGACGCAATCAAGCGGGCCAGATGAATGGCGCAAAAATCCATTGGTGACCCTACTCCCTTCACGGCTTGATCATACGCGGCACCAGGAAATAGCCATCTTTATGCCGCCCGCCTAAAGACAACAGTAGATTTCTGGAAAGAGACGGCGTAATCTGATCTTTACGTAAGGGTTGAGTCAAGTCAAAAGGATGATACAAAGGCTCAACACCTTCCGTGTCGACAGCAGACATCCGACTTAAAAATCCGAGGATGGACCTCAACTCCTGCTGTAAAGCATTTCGCTCCGCTTCATCGGGATTCAGACACGCCTGTTGCAGGATCTGATCAATTAAAGCTCTATCAATGAGATGATGCGATATTGGTTTCATCATAATGGACCTTTCAAAATTGTTTTGTCAGTTCAAGCCATGCAGCAGCCAATAAACAGGGCAGTTTTTGCATATCATACGGACCAATGCAAAAGCTCTGGCGTAATTCATCAAATGGTGAAAGCCATGGGTTTTTCGTCGTGGAAAGACAAGCTGGTTTATGCTCATCTTTCAGATGCAAAACAGACAGAATAGTAAAAAGTGGCCAGGCATGCCGCAAAGAAAGGCAAAGGTCAATGCCTACTTTCGGATAACGTAATCTTTTCGATTCTGGCTGATCCGGTTTTGGGCCAGTTTGCAAAGATCGAACCGTGCACGTCGCAGTTATTTCCGGTTTGAGGAGATGATCTGTTATCCGCATCGAATAATCATACAGCAAGGAAAGAAATGCTGCATCAGATGCATACAAGCGTCCACAGGGATTTTCCGGCGCACATTCAACAGTAAAACCTTTTTCAGGCAAAAGATAGTGCAGCCGTAATGTTTGACCCATCTCGAGCTGTTGAGCCTTACTGCGATAAGGTTCCCGGCTTGAAAAGGCAAGATCTGTCTCGTAGACATAGCAAACAGGCTGAGGCGTCAGGCCAAAGGCTTCCGAAAAAAGTTGCCCGGTTTTGTCAGGATCAGATCCTGGCCATAAAAGAGAAATAGATTGATTTTGATCAGAAGTAGTCATAAATACCATTCTTTTTATTCTTAAGAAAACGTCCAAGCAGGTCGATCCGCTCAGGACTGAGATGCGGGCCCATCGTCATTTCGGGATGTCCAATCAGGTCAAATAAGCCCTGACTTCCCAAAAGCAGGGTTGCCAAGACACGTTCACTGACCGAAAGATCAAACGGCGCATCATCAGGCGATTTTTCATTGTATAAAACGGTTGGCAAATCCGAATCGAGGCTGAGTTGATATAGGCCGCTGTTCTCCGGTAGAAAGGAATCTGTTACACGAATGTTCAAATCAAGATCCGATTTCGTTTTTGCGCAGAAACGAATCTCACGATGCAACCATTCCGGCTGCAACAAACGGATGAGAGCTTCTTTGATATTCAAAACGCGAATCAGTCCATACGTTTCCAAAAAATGACTGATCAGCCTGGGTTCAGGAAATAAATTGGCCAAGTGAATATGTAAAGGAACAAACAGATCAATGGCATCATATGGATCTGAAAAACGCTTCAAAAACGAAAGCATCGCCCTCATCCCGTCCAATGAGCTGCATGCCCAGTCCTGAATATGAAGCGTTCTGCCATCCTTTCCACGCAATGTCTCAAAGGTCATATAGGCGGCGTCTTGTCCCTTTTCATTCTGCCAGATATAGGTATGATATTGTTCGGCAAACCGGTCCCGGTTAAAGTGTTTTTCCCAGTTGGCACCAGACCGGATGATCGCGCCATTGCTTCCGGTTATAAATTGCTCATATATATTCTGTACACAGACCTGGTCAGCTTGTGTCATGGCGCGAACCTGGCCAGTTTCAGGCATTGACAATAAAAGATTCATCGGCAATTCAACCCGATATCGGTTACAGCCGGGACCATATCCAAATTGACCATAAAAAGCAAAAGAAAACGGAAAAAGGTATGAAAATATCTGTCCCTGATTCCGTGCGTGACGCAGCAAAGCGGCAAAGATAGCCCGAATGGCGCCGCGTCTTCGATACTCAGGCAGTGTGGCAACGCCTCCGACGCCGCAAAGACAAACCGGGAGATCTTCATACAGCATTTGAAGAGAAATAGCGGTCGTAACCGCAACTAATTCTTCTCCGGCAAAAGCGCCCCAAATCATCCTGGGCGGATCACTGGTTTCTGGATCCTGAAGCGTTTTGCCCTGCTTCAGATCAGACAACAGCTGACAATACCCCTGAGGGGAACGAAAAGCAGTCGCTTCAACACGTGCTGCAGCGATTGCTTCTTCAGGGCAGGTCATTTGAAGTGGACGTATATGCATAAACGCTCTCCCAGTACCTCGTGTCAGTCAGTCAAGAACTAACACCTTCTTGAAAGCCAGCAAGAAAAACAGGCCGCTTTATAAAGCAGCCTTATTCATTGTAGCATGCTCTCAACATGAGGGCAATGTGACCTGGGAGGTCAGCTCAGGGCATTCCTTATTTTTTGTCAGGTTTGACGAAATAAACGAGCGGTATCAGCAGGATGCTTGTAATGATCATTTCTGGAACCATATAGGTCGCATTGTACCCGATTGAATAGAGCCAGACATTTTTTCCCTCGGGTGCGGAATCAGAGAAAAAGATAACACCAGACAAAACGTGAGCCATAAGGCGGGATGACATGGCAACAGCCACAGCCAAAAAAATCTTTGGCAAAGGAATAAGGCCAACCCGACGCAAAATGTTTTGTTCCTTCATCCGGACCTCTGCCGGCGCTGCAAAAAAACCAGCCAGGCCCAATAAGCCGAAAGCAATCGGGTAATCCATAAAAACAGAAGCCCAGTGAGCAATGTAAGGGTTGATGATGAACTGTAATATTCCATAGGTGGTTGCGATGCCAATTCCCCACCCCGGCCCGAAGGCCAAAGCGCAAAAGATTATGGGCAGCATGGAACCGATGGTCAGTGAGCCGCCCTGAGGCATTTTAATCAAAGTCAAAATGGACAGTGCAGTTCCCAGCCCGATTGCCATACCGCCGCTGGCCACAGCCAGGATCATTTCTTTTGTTTTTTGCTGATGTGTTTGCGATTTTTGCGATAATTGGGTCATTTTTTTATTCCTCCTTTTGACTGGAGGCTTTTTGCAGATCCAAACAAAAAGCTCTCCATCGCCGGTTGGACAACGGAAAGCTTCTTTCGCCTGATTGTCCCTCCGCCGGCATTATCCGGTTCAGGTTTTAGGGTCGATACCTTCCAGTATCCTCTCAGCCGGCTGCAGCCAGCTCCCCTCTTGATGATGCTTATTATACTCAGGCAGGCAGGCGTTGTAAAGTGCTCGCTTTCTCAATATGAGAAATCTGCGAAAGATAAAGATAAAGTTGAACAGATTTACTTGTGAAAGAGGACATGAAGAGAAACACACATGAAATAGCCGGCTATTTGAAAGACATATCCGCAACAACCTCTTTTCGATTCTTCCATGGAAATCGATACAGTATCTGGCCTCCCCTGTGTTGTCGCTGAGTCTGAAGCAGGTACAAAAAGATCGGGAAAGCCGTTTTGGCGTTCGGTCGAAGCTGGCAGAAACATTCGTTTATATCCGTCAGTACCGTGACACCTGTTACAACGTAGTCAACTGGATCATGGTTTTCGAAAGAATTGCTACGTGAGCCGCCCATCATCCGTCTGACACCCTCATACATCAAAGAAGGGCATGTCTGATGATATGAACTCAGACTGAACTTGACCGATATATATGGATTGCCTTGCATCTGAATATGCTGTTGGTCATGATTGATGCCAGGCCGAAAAACAATTTGTCCTGCATCCGGAAATCACCTTAAGCGAAAGGATAGAGCTTATTGTTCCCATCGCAAGACAAAGCTAGAAAACCAGAAGAACAGCGATATCTCAGCAGGCAACACCCTCGTCTTTGATCCTACCCCATTGCTTGTCAATTCATATCGCTTCATCATAATTTTAAGTGGACCAAATGATTCTTAAGGCTTCAGTTGCTTTACCCATTTATCACGTTTTGCAAACACGCCCTTAGACCGCCTCTCTTTTTCAGATGATGCTGTTTATTCCGGAAATTGCTGGTTCTTCCTATTTCTCCTGAACAGGTGAAGATTCGGGAAATGAGAAACAACCTCTGTTTTTAGAAGAGATGAGCAGTGCATCAATTTTCTCCGCGGCGATTCTTCAATTCTTCCACAACCTTCGCATGTGTTTTCCGGTCGATCGGATATCTGATGAGCATTGGAATGGAAATGCCAAGGCAGATAACCGGCAGAAGAGCAAACAGCACACGGATGCCCGCCAGGGCTGTTTGAGTCTGCTCAACGTTTTCCACATAGCCGCACCATTCCAGCACCCATCCGCTCAGAGCCATTGCGAATGCCCCGGAAATCTTTCCGCTCAAAGACCACACACCGTAAAAAATTCCTTCACGCCGTTCCCCTGTCAGCAGTTCGTCATATTCGATCACATCCGGAATCATGGCATGCGGGCATATCCACTGAGCGGAGAAGCCTAGCCCCGCCAGGACAGCAATCGCGTAAATGAAGAGAGTCTGCCTTTGCGGCAGAAAAAACGCAACCAGAAGCGCCGTAGATGCGATACCCATGCCCAAAGCGTAGGTCTTTGCTTTTCCGATCCTGTCGCACGCCTTTGAACAGGGCACAAGGCACAGCCCCAGAGTCAGAAGCATAATGATCATAATCAGGCTGGTCTGGGACTCCATGACAAGCTGGTACTTGACAAAATACGGCATCATGGTTGTTACCAGCGTAAACCCGACCGACATAATCATGGCAATTCCCAGATACTGCACAAAAGGCTTGTTCCGAAAAACATCCTTCACGGCAGCGGACGCGGGAAGTTTGCTTGGTGCGTCATTCACCGCTGGCTTCTGCTTCACTGTCAACCCGGTAAATAAAGTGGTGAGCGCTCCCAGCATCCCGAAAATCAGGCCGGTCATGCTCCATGACATGCGGGCATCCAGTCCGTCGGACTGAAAAGCCGCGGCCAAAACAGTCATGATGCCGGCTCCAAAAATATATCCAAGCACATTGAATACCATGCGCGTCGTTGCAATCCGTGTTCGTTCGTCGTAGTCCGTGGTGATTTCCGCCGTCATGGAATAATAGGCCAGCACAACGAAAGTGTTGAAGGTATCATATAGCAGAAAACTGCCGAGAATCGCGAAAAACGCGGCGGTTCCTTTCAGTCCGGCGGGAAGTGAAAACACAAGCCAGAATGTCAGCCCCATAGGAATTGACATGAAAATCAGATACGGCCGACGCCGTCCCCAGCGTGACTTTGTCCGGTCGCACCAGTATCCGCACAATATGTCGTTCACCATGTCCCAAGTCAGCTTTCCGACCAACATGGCTGTACCAGCCAGTCCCGCATTGATGCCGACCACATCCGTGTAATAAAACAGCATATAGAACTGAATGGCAGCGCACAGCGCCGACTGTCCAAAATCCGCCACTCCAAGACAGATTCTCGTTCTCCGCGATACAGTTTCTTTTCCAGCAACTGTGCTGACAAACCCATTTTGTTTTTTCATGATTTCTTCTCCTCACCTTCAGCAATGGTTCCGACTTTCTTCCACAAAGAATCTGCGCGGACGCACCATTCCCCGAAGCCGTCCGGAGAGGACGGGTACGTGTCATACAGTTTTTCGACAGCCTCTGCGTCGCTGGACGCCTTCTGAAGCGAACGGATTGTCCTGAAGCTCATCTTTCCGCTGAGAAGGCCACCGATCAATGTCCAGATCATATAGCGGGTTTCTTCTTTCGTCAGATTCAGGCCAGCTTCCATATTCGCGAACAGTTTTCTTGAAAACACAATATCCTTCCGGAACATGAATTCATTTTCTTCTGGACTGGACTTTGTTACGTTTACCAGAGTCGCGAGCAGAGAGGCAAAAGCCTTTCCCTGCGCTTCCTGGTATCTCTTGTTAACCGGCCAGAGGTTTTCACACGTCAGAGGCTTCCCCTCCTTCGCCAGGGAACCGATCACATCGGCGGCAATTTCTGCCTGAGCCATGGATGAAGCGCACCCTTCCCCCGTTGATGGATTGGTCAAACAGGCAGCGTCGCCCATCACAATGAAATGATCCGTTACGAAGGAATACAGCGGTCGGTGGTACGGAGTTCTGCCTTTTTCTACTTTTTCCACTTCATACTCCGGCAGCTTCACATGTTTTCTGAATTCCCGGTGCATCTTTTCACAATAATCAAAACTGAAACAGGCACCCGTTCCAACAATTGCCCCGTCCGGATTCTGCTGGGGAGCCTCCCATGATTTCCAGTAAGGCCACGAATGGCAGTAATTCACCGGTTCGTGCTTTTCCTTGTAATGAACGTACCAGAGAATCACAAAGAACATATCTTCCGGTGAAAGGACAAAATTCTCCACGTTGGCGGAAGCAGGCAGTTTCGTGCGGCCAACAGCCGGAATGCCTGAACAGTCTGCAACGATTTCTGCATGGACTTCCCCGCCGGTAAACTTCACACCGGCGATCCTATCATTTTCCAACAAAAAATCCTCAAATGGCGTTTCAAACCGGATGACTGCCCCCGCTTCCTGCGCCCAGTCGAGAAGCCTGAGGATATATATATGCTTGTGCATGCCGACAAC
>JAGPFK010000050.1 GCA_018056585.1 Clostridia bacterium
TAATGATTGATCAGGAAAACCATCAATGGTCACAAAATGATATTCAGCCAGACGTTTCCTTTTTCCCCTGATAATCAACAAGCCACTTTTGGATGGCATGGCATATGCGCTCAGAAGCCTTTCCATCCCCATATGGGTTTCGTGCTTCAGCCATCGACTGATAGTCTTTTTCATCCGTCAGGAGTCTTTTGGTTTCACTGAAGATGCAGTCAGCGTTTGTGCCCACCAGACGAAGCGTTCCAGCTGTGACTCCCTCGGGCCTTTCTGTTGTGTCACGAAGAACAAGAACCGGCTTTCCCAAGGCCGGTGCTTCTTCTTGTATGCCGCCGCTGTCGGTCAGAACCAGATATGAACGCGCAAGAAAATTATGAAAATCAAGGACATCCAAAGGTGAAATCAGATGAATGCGATCATGACGGCCCAAAATTTCATCTGCCGGCTGTTGAACTTGCGGATTGAGGTGAACGGGATAAATAACTTTAACATCCGGGAATGTTTCAACAATGCGCCGTACAGCATGAAAGACCGCACGCATGGGTTCGCCCAAGCTTTCTCTCCGGTGTGCGGTCAACAAAATGAGACGGCTGTTTTTAGCCCAATCAAGCTCGGGGTGGCTATACGTTTGACGAACCGTTGTCTTTAAAGCATCGATCACCGTATTGCCCGTCACAAAAATCGTTGTATCCTCCTTATTTTCCTTCAGAAGATTCTTTCTTGCCTGTTCGGTTGGGGCAAAATGCAAATCGGCGATCACGCCGGTAACCTGGCGATTGATTTCCTCCGGAAAAGGCGCATACTTCTTACCTGTTCTTAAGCCCGCTTCCACATGACCCACTGGGATTTGGTTGTAATAAGAAGCCAGAGCGGCTGCCATGGTGGTGGAGGTATCCCCGTGGACCAGGACCATATCCGGTTTTGCGTGACGCAAGACCTCGCCCAGGCCATTGAGGGCTCGTGTCATGATTTGCTCAAGGGTTTGGCCCGGACTCATGATGTTCAGATCATAATCGGGCTGAATGGAAAAAGCATCTAAAACCTGATCCAGCATTTGACGATGTTGAGCCGTCACGCAGACCTGACAATCAAGACTCGGATATTTTTTCATTTCAAGGACCAGCGGAGCCATTTTGATGGCTTCAGGACGGGTCCCAAAAACAGTCATGATTTTATGTGGGTTCATCGCTTCTCCTTCCTTGTCTCGTGAACTTTACAGTCAGACCGATTTTTTCGAGGTCACCAAGGCTCTTGTTTGAAGGTTGTTTGATACCCTGGCTCTTCCCATTCTGATCTTTGGAATGCAATCCTTTAATCAAGTTGATTTTTTCAGGTTCTATGATGTCTCAAAATCCTCCAGAAAAGGGTGATAACTTTGATTTTATGATTTCATACTTCGATTGGCTGTTAACCCGCGCAGAGGAATTTCTTTTGGTATCATATTCGAATCCCAGATTCCTGTCAATTCAAAAAGATGAATGATCTTTTATCAATAGGTGGTTTGAGGTATTTCTTCAAAAGCAAGGTTAGGTTAGGTTTCATATCCATCCGTATACCGATTGAGCCGCAAGTTCCTCCGATACCTTTACGATACTGTAAATAGCAAAATAAAGCAAAGGCCGTTTTAAAACGGCCTCAGGTTCTTCAACTCCCGTACAAAGGTGAAATTAAAACCGTGGCTAATCATGCCAGCTGGATAAATCCACTTCATGGCTGATGTCAGGTATGCCCTCCATATGATCCAGAACAAATTGTAAAAAAATCTTACACCCAGTGGCCAATGCGTCTTCATCAATTTGAAAATCACCATGATGGGGTTTTCCGATGCAACCTTTTTCTGGATTGCCTGTTCCAAGACGAAACAAAACACCAGGCTTTTCTTTAAGGTAAAACGAAAAATCCTCAGAACTCATCCTCGAGGGAACAATTTGAACGCGTTCCGGGCCGACAACTTTTTCAGCTGATTTCATAAAACTTTGGGATAATTTGGGTGAGTTATAAACAGGCAGACATTTCAGATTTGTCTGTACGGCCGCTTGTCCGCCTGTTTCCTGGGCTGTATGGTCCGCAATGGCCCGGATACGCTTCAGAATATATTGGTCGATTCCGGCATCGTATGTTCGAATCGTTCCAAGCAATTCTGAAGATTCGGGAACCACATTTTGGGTCGTCCCCGATGTCAGTTTGCCAAAAGAGCACAAATACCGTTGTTGCGGATCCAGTTCCCGGGTCAGTACCATTTGAATGCTGACATAGGTGCGAATAGCCATGGCCAAGGCATCAATGCCGGTATGCGGCAAGGCTGCATGAGCTGATTTCCCAGAAAATAAAAGCTGAATCGTCCGGCTGGCCGCTTGAGCAAATCCCGGACAAATACCTACGGTGCCGACAGGCAGATCGTTTTCGACATGAAGGCCAATGATGAGATCAATTTCTTCCATCACACCGGCCTCAACCATTTTGCGTGCGCCGCTTTCCTGTCCTTCTTCGCTGGGCTGGAAAATCAAAGCAATGCGACATTTTATTTGATCTCTCATCTGATTGAAAGCCATGGCTGTTCCAAGGAGAATAGCGGTGTGTGCATCGTGGCCGCAGGCATGCATCTGACCTTCTATTTTTGATCGATAAGGCACATCGTTGCATTCGACAACCGGCAATGCATCCATATCCGCTCTGATGCCGATTGTGAAGTTTGTTTTGTGCTCGTTTATGAAGGCAACAAGGCTGCCTGGTCCATAGGCTTCACTGTAGGAGAGTTTCATTTTGTCTAATTCGCGCTTGACAATCGATCGTGTTTTCGGCAGATCAAAAGCCAGTTCCGGGTATTGATGCAGTTCGCGTCGAATAGAGATCATGTAGGTTTCATCAACCCATTGGGCAAGGTCCATCGTTCTGACTCCTTTATCTGATGAAAAATATGAATCATACTTTACATTATGGTTAAAAAGCCAAGATGTTGTCAATGAGCAAAACCTCACCCATTCCTCCTGTGACTTCAATTTTTGTTCCATAGGGTTCTGAGATCTTGGCTAACTTTTCCACTATACCCTGATCAGGGGCATAACGAGGCCATCCGCTAGTTGACCTCGGCTGACCAAACCCCAGTTCAACGGGCATCAACAAAAGTTTGATCAACTGCCCGTTTTTCATTTCCCAATATGGAATAACGGACTCAAACATTCTAGGGTCCGACTGCAAACCTTTTGTGAACTGATCCGAACGTGCCGCATAAAGATCACGCATGGTTGAAGAAGATGAAAGGCCATAAGCTGCATACCATTGTTCTGGACCATGGCGTATGTTTTCATTGTGCAGTACGAAATCACCCAATGAATAGAAAATAGGTCTGTTTTTATAAATTTCAATCGGGCGAAGCAAATGAGGCCCATGACCGATCACCGCCTGTGCCCCGGCATCAATGCAGCGATGCGCAAATTCCCGGATAAACTGATCCGGTGTTTCTTTTTCAGGGCCGCTGACTTCATGGGCATGAATCGAGACAACGATGGCGTCCGCCTGGAGGGTCGCATTTTCTATTTCTTTTTCGATCCGCTTCATGTCATCTTCACGGACCCGAGTGACACGGCCAGGTGCAGTCGATTCTTCGAAATGAATTTCTCCGAACTCGAATTCTTTTTCAGATAGAGGGGGTAAGTAACCTTCGCTTCGGATCAGATCACGGTAAGCATTGATGTTCGTATCTTTTGCCATCTGTTTGAGAAAAGCCATCTGATCCGGCGTGACCTGATAGCGTTCTTCAAAACGGAGGCCATTGACACCAGGCCGCCCCATTAAACGTGCCGTTTGGGATCCGGCCATCGCATATTGCTTGAAGGTTGATGTCACAGCCAAAAAAGCAAAGCGGCCGTTTTTGCAATCCAGATAAGCCGGCTCAGAAGCTTCTGCTAGCATGGATCCGGTTCCGGCTGTCTTGAATCCGGCCTTTCTGACATATTGAAGTGTTTTGAGCACGCCTTCAAAGGAGAAATCCAGCGCATGGTTGTTGGCCAAAGAGAGCATATTAAAACCAAATGCCCTGACACCGTCAAGAACCTCAGGATCAGCACAAATCCAGCTCCCACCGCTTTCTTCAGATGGCGGACATTCATATCGGTGAACTGTCCCCTCAAAATTGGCTACTCTCAGATCGCCTTGGGAAATAAAATCACGGACTGTTTCAAAACCATCGTAAAAGCCATCAACCGGGAGATTCCGCAGCATAAGCAGATCTCCGACCGCTGTATAACGCAACATAACTTTACCTCCAAAAACGATTCATAGCACTCAGTGTCTTTTCGACCAGGAGATCGCCCCCCTCGGGTCCGCACAATGTTGAAGCCGGTTTACTGCTGTAGGAACCTCCGGCTAGCGCAGCGGCTGTCGGCAGATAACCGCCATTCTCATCGGTCAGCTGAATGACGATGGTTTGCGAGGCTTTACTGCGGGCTTTCAGGCGAAGCCCGTACTCACAGAACAATTCAAAAGGGTTCGTGGCCAATGCCACCTGTCCTAATCGCATGACATGACTGTCGAAACAAAAGAATTCTTTTTGTTTCTGTAAATCCCAGCGTTCAACAATCCCGATGGTTTCAAACAAGCGGACAACCTCGCTCTCGGTCAGTCGATTTTCTGTCGAATGAGTCGCGTGAACCTGTTCCAGTATTTCTTTCGCCGCTTTCGCTTCAGACGGGGTTACTTTGCGTAAAGGCAAGGACATGGAAACAACATCATGAAAAAAAGGAGGATTCGGATCAACATGACAGCGTGCTGATTTTTCGCCGCGAATCACAGCCTCGGCAATCCGCTCCCCTATACGGTCGCATTCCTGTCCCATATCGAGATTACGCTGCACCTCCCCGGTCTGTGCCGACCACAGCGGCAATGTTTTTTTGTTATGCTTGCTTATACGAACCAAATCAAGGGGATTCTGATCACCAGCAGCACCACAAAGAGGCAAAACCGGCACATTCCCAAGTTTCTCTTTTACTTTGGCGCGTACAGACGACCAGTAATCAGCTGTAATCATCTGATGTAATTCAAAAACTTGTGCCGGACAAGGAATGACAATGACCACACCAGTCAAATGGCCAGATGTATCCCATGTGTAGATCATATCGGCAGAATGATCTGATGTTCCCTCAAAGGATACAAAGTGGTCCTGACTGCAGTCCCCATACATCACAGTCTGAAGCCCATTTTCTGTTTTAAAAACAGGGCGGCGATTAAAGGCAATAGCCGCATAGTCCTGGGCGCAACTGATACCACCTGGCCGCATGGTCGTCCAGGCACGTCTTATCATCTCAACAAGTTTACCGGTTAAAAAATCAGCTGCCTCCTCACCGGTAAAAAGATCATCCGGCGTCTCTTCAAGGGGCAAAATATCAGCTGAGAGATATTTCTGATTTGTCAACAATCTTTTTTCAGGACCAAAAAGACTGGAATTATGCGTATGGGTCACGCTAAATGAAATTTTTTGAACATCTAGGTCTTGCAGGTCAGAAAGCTCCGCGCGTACTCTCTGAAGAACATGAACCGGCACACTCACCATATCGGCTGAAATAAAAACAGCCTGATCCGTATCGCTTTTTAAAGCCAGTACGGTAGCAGTGATCGGATCACGAACATACTGTGAGATGCGGTTATATAATTGACCAGCCAAATAAACTGGTCGATCAGGTGTGATATTGGTAAAAGCCCATCCAATTTTAAACTCTGGAATTGACATACAAAATCCTCTTTTCTGTTGCTTTACGTTATGTTTTTACGCATTCTGTTTTCTTAGCTTCACCAATAAAACAGTTTGCGGTGCCATCTCAATAACAGATTGAAATCGAGGCGCAAGAAATAATTCGCCTCTTTTCAACATCAGGTCCTCTGCTTCGTTCAGGATGTAATCTTCTGTTTGGATACCTTCTGGCGAGGAAAATCCAGAAAAATCAATCATCAGCTTCATTGGTTCAGCCTGCATGGAAGACACCAAAATGGCTGCTTCTTGATCTGTTGCTGCGGCACAAGTCTTGATCTTGGGACAATCACTTGTTGAATAGACCTGTGTTTTCAAGCGATAGAGATCACCAAAAGCAGAAAACGCATAAAAAGGTTTCTGAACTGATTCAAAATCAAATAATCCACAATAGCGCATATGCGGCTGGGCATCATAATAATGAGCCATATTCATGCCTTCTTGCTGAAGAACGCAAAGTGCGCTGGCTACAAAAGCAGCTGCTTCCATTTTTTTCATGCGCTTAAATCGATCAGGGCTATCCGGGACATAATTCCATTCGTCCAAAATACTCTCTGTTTTATAAAAACCATATGTATCTAGCGTTTTACGGACATAACGCGCATGATTGGCTATCTCATCCGGATCCGTTGTATAAAGATGCCAGGAGAAAAAATCCAGCGGAAGATGTTCTTCTGCTACAAAAGTAAGAAAATCCGTAAAGTAAGTGACAAATCCTTTATAAAAAGGTGATGGATTTTCTCTCGTCAGTGCATAAAAGCCACAGCTGGCATAACCACCGACTTTAAGTTCAGGAAATTCTTCCTTAATGACTGTCGAGGCAACTTTATACAGTTCAAAATACTGCTCTTTCGTTCCCTGCCACATGGGCGGGTTTTCCGGTTCATTCCAAATCTCCCAGTATCGTATATTATAGTGGAAACCGTCAGCCCATCCTTCATTGTAATGTCGAATGATTCCGACACAGATCTGAGCCCATTTCAGATTATCTTTGGGAGGAAAGATATGATATTTTTTGCTGGCATGCTCAATGCTGACGCCAAGCCGGTAAAATACTTCGCTTTTGCTTTCCTTAATGGCTGTTATATACTGATCTGTCAATGTAAAATCATAGGAAGCCGGATCTGCCGGATCTGCTTCAAAATCCGGAAAGATACAGGGGACATCAACAAAATGTCCGCTTCCGTACGGATATTCTGTGTCATGAAGGCGGGTATATGGGATGCCGGCTGTAATAAATTGTTGTGACTGATCAATCGTAAACAAGCAGCTTTTGGGGCCATTATTGACACCATGCACAGGCATCATCGGGCGAACCGGCCGATCAAGTTGAACCGATATGTGTTGCATTTGTTCACCGCCTTATGATCCCGCAGCATAGAGCTGTTCCAAAATTCGAACCGTTTCCTCGACGAGTTCCTGCCCTCCTTCAGGTGAGACAAGGTTACAAAACAGGCATGCGCTGTATCCTTTATTTCGAACAGCACGTTCTGTTGCCAAGTAAGTGCCGCCATCAGGTCCAGGCGTTCCAGCCAGTTGAATGACGAAGGTCTGCTCAAAAGGACTGCGTGCTTGAATGCGGTGCATGTAATCCATGAACAATTCAAAACGGCTGGACGCAAAGGCGATGTCTCCAATCCTTAATACATGCATTTCCATCGGTAGTTTAGGTTCTTTATCCTGCGTTTCATATCGCTCGATAATCCGACGAAATCGATTGCGCTGGGAAACCAAACTGGAATTGTATCTCAGCAATTCTTTGGGATTGTCTCCTTCCAGCTTAAATGGAATTGTGTTCAGTTCTTCAAGTTTTTGCTTTGAAAAAGCATATTCTTCATCCGTAATTCGGCGCTTGGTCAAATGGATTGTTTCAACAACATGCGCGATCGGTAAGGCTGTTTGGATATCTTTTTCCGCCCAGTTGAGAACCTCTGTAAAAGCTGAAGCGATTCGTTCCGCTATATCACGCCGCTCTGCCAGATCCGTTTGATCCATGCCATATTTGAGTCTAAATCGTCTGGCTTGAGCTTCTTTGTAATGAAGGATACGCGGAGATAAGTCTCCTGCCGCGGCACATTGAGGCAGAATAAAAATGTTGCCATATTGTTTACGAATCGCTACACGGACATCATGCCAATAATCAGCAGAAAGGCAATATCGATGTTCTGAATTTTGTGAAGGACAGGGC
>JAGPFK010000049.1 GCA_018056585.1 Clostridia bacterium
CGCACCCGGCCTGTCATGAGCATAGACCGTCAGCAGGCTGGTCGCATCGAGCGTGCCCTGTCCGTTAACAGGAAGACTGTTTCGATAGAGGGCAGCCTGGTCAAACAGGTGATAGAGCTGATCTTTATCCTGCTTTTCAACAGCTTCGATAAACTCAGAAACAAGAGCCTGATAATCTTTTAAAACAGGCAGAAGAAAATCCTTTGACGCAAGACTGATTTCACACCACATGTTTGGATCGGAGGAAGCAATGCGTGTAATGTCACGAAAACCACCCGCCGCTAAGCGGGAAAGGATGCCGTCATCACGCCGCATAGCCAACAGGGAGAGGGCGGCTGCCGCAATATGGGGTAAATGACTGACAGCGGCTACGGCCTGATCGTGAGTAGCCGCATCCAGATAAAGAGGCGCAGCACCGATTTGACGAATCAAGGCTTCAAATTTTTTCACGGTTGTGCCCGGCAGAGTTGTATCTGGCGGAAGGCACAGAACGTACACCGCGTTTTCAAACAGGCTCGGTGAAGAAACAGCATAGCCGTGACGTTCTGAGCCGGCCATGGGATGTCCGCCGATGAAACGATCCGTCTGAACTTGCTCCATGATGAATTGTTTGCAGCTGGCGACATCCGTCAGTAATCCTGGACAAAAAGCAGAAGCCATTTTTACCGTAAAGACCACATTCGCAACAGGTGTACAGACAAAAACAACATCACAGGATGAAAGAAGCTGCCATGGTTTGCTGTCAACGATTGAGCCCGGTCGATCCTGTGGATCAATAACGCCACCTTCATCCAAAACGCCTTCCCGGCAGGCCTTTTCGATCACTGACGGCAGAATGTCCAGGCCGATCACAAATAGGCCTGCCTTGCTTTTCAGCGCGCGGGCCAGCGAGCCCCCTATTAAACCAAGGCCAATAATCCCAGCTCGTTCAAAAGGTTTGATTGCTGTATCTTTCGTTGTCTTCTCTTTCGAATTCATTCCTATCGTTCCCTGCCTGATCATGGAGCTTATTCTGACGCCTGATGGTAACGGCGTCAAGCTCATTTTTTTATAGGATTTACAGATAACGCAGAACGGCTTCTTGATTCACGGCATAAAGCAACGCGTTTTCTCTGCTGATTTTTCCACTCCGCAACAAGGAAGCCAAGCACATATCCATGGTTATCATGCCGGATGCGACGCCCATCTGGATCACGCCGTCAATTTGTGGTGTTTTACCATCACGGATCATATTCCGGATGGCATTGTTGACCAGCATGATCTCGAAAGCCGGGACCAGGCTGCTTGAAAGACCGGGGATGAGCTGTTGGGAAACCACGGCCTGTAAAGTTGTCGAAAGCTGAACACGAACCTGCTGTTGCTGATTGGGCGGGAACACATCAACAATCCGATCAATGGTTTTGGCGGCGCCGACCGTGTGCAAAGTCGAAAAGATCAGATGACCCGTTTCCGCGGCGGTCAAGGCAATGGCTATTGTTTCCAGATCCCTCATCTCGCCGATCAGAATGACATCAGGAGATTGGCGCAGGGCAGCCCGCAACGCGTGCGCGTAACTTTGGCTGTCTGTTCCGATTTCCCGCTGATTAACGATGCTGCGATCATGTCTGTGCAAATATTCAATCGGATCTTCAAGGGTGATGATATGGCAGGCCCGCTCGTGATTAATCCGATCAATCAGAGCCGCCAGAGTCGTTGTTTTTCCACATCCGGCCGGTCCTGTTACCAGAATAAGGCCCTTTTGGCGCTCGGTCAGGTTCATCACAATCTCTGGGATCGAAAGAGCAACGGGGTCCGGCAGTTCCGTGTAGATACGCCGGACTGTCAGCGCGCAGGATCCGCGCTGGCGAAATACATTCACGCGGAATCGGCCGATCTGGCTGATTGAAAGAGCGAAATCAACTTCGCCTTTTTCATAATAACTACGGCTTGTTTGTTCGCGGTCAAAAAGCTGGCGGGCAGCGGCTTCCGTATCGGTGGGGCTGAATTTTGGATATTCATCAAGCGCTTTCATGACCCCGTCCATTTTTAAAATAGGCGGTTTGCCCACCGTTATGAACAAATCTGAAGCGTTCGTTTGAACCATTTTCTTGAGAATATCAAACATCTGATTCATGATTTATCCTTCCTGGCTCATATCCGCTTGCTGGCTGTAATCAAATGGAGTGCGCCACCAGCACCAGCGAATCATTCTGATATCAGGCTCCTGCCCTGGTGACAAAGGCGCGTAAACCAGCAATTCGATATCTATACCCTGCTCAACATCGCCTTGCATCACAATGCGTGCATCAATTTGAATAAACGTATCCTCTGCTTTGACAGAAAGATCCCTGACCGCCGGATCTGCCAACTCATCGGTCAGCAGAGCAACACGATTTTCTGCGCTGCCCTCTAAAAAGTCCGACTGGCGGCAAACCTTCTTGATTCGCGCTATAACTTGCTGGCCCTTCCCGTCGGCGGCATAATAGCTCTGGCTCCAGGCTGCCCGGCGTTGTGCCATACGCAGGTCCGCCGCCGCGGAAACCAAACCCAATACGCCAAAAAAAATGAGCAAAACCAGCAGCAAAATGATAAGCGCGGACGCTGATCCGCGTCGGCTGCGGAAAAGCGGGGCCCGCTTCCAGCCGCGATCAGACTCTGCTGTTTTTTTGCTGCTCATGGTGTTCCTTCCTCACCGCTAAAATAATGACCGGCTTCCAGTGAATAGAGCTCTTTCTCTCCTTTGTCCGGATAAGCCTGAACGGTAATCTTTAATAGCCAATATCCCGGCTCATCACCTTTCTGCAGTAAAAGGGACGCCTGCCAGGCCGCGTCTTTTGCATCGCAAGGATAAAACGCCTCATCTAAAGTTATGATAGCCGAGCGGCCATTTTGCAGGTTTTGTTGTAAATCAGAAATGGCCTGATAACCGGCCTGACCAACAGGCCGTTTCCACTGATCCGCAAGATCCGAGGTCAAATTGACCGCCAGGTCTAACGACTCAGCCTTTTGAGTCACGGCCTGAGCTTTGGCAAATATTTGAACAATCAAGGTACTGAAGACAGCCAATAAAGCAATGGCCACAATCAATTCAGCCAGGGTAAAACCTTTTTTGTTTTTGTGGCCTGTCATGGTGTCATCACCTCACTGTTCATGCGGATGGTACGTGATCGTTTCTGGATGGTATCACCGGATTTTCTGCTTACTGTAACGGTCAGCAAATCCGACCCACTCCGTTTTAGCTCCAAGCGATCCACACGGGCAATCCGATTACCCATTTCAGGCGAAACAACTGCTTTTTCAGGAACAAAAAGCTCGAATAAATAGCCTTCATGAACATAAATCCACGTCCGATACAATTGATCGTCAATCACCCTGGAAAAAACCAGGGCATCTGCGCCGGTAAACGGATCCGGTTGAATGCTCATTTGACCCAACGCATCATTGCTGCGGACCTTAACATCAATATAGGACAAGCCGATTCTAAGATCAGAGGTCCGTTCCTGCCATGCATTCAGGCGCAGATAAGCCGAACTGCCCATGCTGGTTGCGGTAAAAACGAAAAAAGAGACCAGGATCAGCAGAAACATAACAAGGACCATTTCAATCAATGTATAGCCGCGTCGTTTCATTGTGTCACATCCTCTAATAACTGGACATCAACAATAGGGTATACATTTTCACCAACAACCTCATACAGGAAGGAATAATGGTCAAAATCAAGGATGAGACCATAGTGCGCTTTAAGGTATTGCAGATTGGGCGGATAGGCCCCCTCCAAAGCATAGCACTGCATGATGGCCTGTTCGACTGCTGCTCTGACCTGTCCGAGCGCACTATTTTTGCTTTTATCTTCCATTACATCCATACTTCGCCAGACAAAAGAAAAAATCAGAATGAATACAAGAAGCATGATGATGACGCCGGTCGCTTTGAAGGCATTTGGGTTCATTTTGACTTACCTCGTGAGCTAACCGATGGCCGACATAATCTCGACGAGCGGCAGCATAACCGTCAGTAAAATACCACCTACAATAATAGACAAAATGATAACCAGAAAGGGCTCAACCAGACTGGTCAAGTGACTCAGGCGATTATTGACTTCACTTTCATATGCCCTTGCCAGCTTATCCATGACCACGTCCATCTCACCGGCCTGACTGCCCAAAGACAGCATACGGACAAACAAGCTGGGAAATAGAGACATCTCCTGCAAAGCCGTGAATAAGTCTTCTCCTTTTTTAATTTTTTCACGGCTTTCTGCAATCTTCTGGCTGACGATCCCATTATCCATAACCGATTCTGTCATGGACAGGGCTTCGTCGAGATCAACGCCGCTGCGCAATAAATAGTGCAGCGATGTTGAAAATCTAGCTGCGTATAATCTGCGATGTAAAGGGCCTGTAATTGGCAGATGAAGCCGGGCGTGATCTAAAAATCTGCGGCCGCTTGGACTCAGGCGAAGCCAGAGGGAAATACAAAGGATTATCAGAATCAGTGCAGGAACAAGCCAGAAAGCATGACGGGCCAGAAACAGTCCAAATGATAAAAGACCCTGAGAAAACGGAGGCATTGTTCCTCCAAAGGAAGCAAGAATTTCACCGAAAACAGGCAGGACACGAACAATCAATAAGATAATAACCGCAAGCATCATAAAAAAGAGGACAATCGGATAAATCAGCGCGTTACGAACTTTCTTTTTTAATTCGCTGTCCCTGAAGTAAAAGTCAGCTAACCCTGATAAAACCTGATCCAATGTGCCAGACGCTTCACCTACGCGAACCATGCTGACCAAATAGGGAGGGAAAGAACCCAAAGCTTCCATCGCATCGGATAAGGGCTTGAGTTGCCCGATTTGTTCGGATAAACGAATCAATACCGCTTTGAGCCGCGGAGCATCCGCACTTTCAGCCAGCAGCTCTATCCCCTCCGGCAACAAAATACCTGAGCGCTGGATCAGCGCAATTTGTTCACATAACCAGCCTAGTTCAGATGAATCCAATTTAATTTTTTTTGCAGCCATGGGATGACCTCCGCATAAAATTAAAACAGACGGTGTATCATAAAAACATTATACACGTCTGAGAATAGGTTTGCCATACAGCCGCGTCTTAATCAGATGCCGTCCGAATCTGAATGATCGGATCAACTGCCGCAAATTTCTTGCAGATTTTCTTGCCAATCCGTTATAATGGCTTTGAATGATCTGATGTTCTGATTCAGAAGGGATGAAGCTCGTTTTTGTGTCAAGACGTAATCACAATCTGCCTTTTAAACAAAAGCCTTATCATTTCAGGCTTTGGCGGTTAGCCGTTCTCCTGTTCATCGGGGGGCTGCTGACGCTGGCTGTGTCCTGTCGCTTGTCTATAAGCCTGACTGACACGCTGCCTGATACGGAAAGCAGCCAGAGTGAATCTTCATCGCTTCTCAGGACATCAGAAACAAGAGAAACAACGCATCAAGCGGCTACCTCTGAACAGACAAAAACATGCTCTTTCACGGAAACAACAACATCCGCTACGAAGCCCGCTCCAAGTTCGCCCCTTCCATCGGCCACCCCACCGCAAACATCCGAGGTGAACACACCTTCTCCCAAACCAACATCAACCGGGAAAACGCAAACAACCACCACGGCAAAGCCTCCAACGACAACCGAGGAATCGAAAACAACCACCACGAAACCTTCTGCGACGACAACAGCCTGGCAAACAACCACCACGAAACCTTCAGTGACGACAACTGCAAAAGCGACGACAACAGCGTGGCAAACAACCACCACGAAACCAACAACCGAGAAAACGACTCAACCCCAACCCACAACAATCCAGCCGACACCAACAAAAGCCGAGGAGGGAGATTTCCCTGTCAAAAACTACGGTGTTTTTTTTCGTGACCAGTATGGACAAAACAGCCAGGTCACAAAAAGCGAAGATGGTGGTATCTTAATCGACACCGGCAGCACGATTTATGGCGTTGTCCTGGTCCGGGTTGATCATGTATCACCAAACAAAAATTGCAAAGTGATCGTGACGGCCAATAAAGGGAGTTATCAATACAATATCATTACACGGGGTCAATATGTTGGGATACCGCTTCAATTAGGTGATGGAACCTATACCTTGACCATCTATGAGCAAATTGAAAAAACGGCTTATTCTCCGCTCATGACCCATTCATTCTCTGTTTCACTGGCTTCCAGCCTTCGTCCCTTTACATCATCTTCCATCATGAGCGACTTTTCACGCGGCTCCTCTTGCGTAAGCAAGGCAAACAGTCTATGCAGCCAGCTCACATCTCAAACTGCAAAAGTGGACGCGGTATACAGGTGGATTACCAGCAACATTCGTTATGATCGGTTATTATCCGATCAGATCAGTAAAGACAAATCGATGATTGATACCTATCTGCCTGATCCGGATCGGACCTACACAACAAAAAAGGGAATTTGCTATGACTATGCATCTCTAATGTGCGCCATGCTGCGCTCTCAAGGCATCCCAACGCGCATGATTAAAGGATCCACACCCCTTGGCTATCATGCATGGAATGAGGTGTTTTTTGAGGGCAAAGGGTGGGTGGTGGTTGCCGATTTCCGATGGGACAAAGTCAACGGCTCATCCTGGGTTCTGTTCGACAGCACTTGGAGCGCCGCAGGCTGGTCGCCTGAAAAAATAATCGGGACAACACACACCAAGCAACGTATATATTAGCGATGATTAAAAGGTCACCGGTTTTCAAGGTGCTTTCAGATATTCCTTCGATCGATAACACGCTGCGCTTTTCCTTCATGGCGCGGAAGGGAGCGGGGCTCGACCAATGTAATTTTGGCAGACAAACCTAATGTTGACTGAATCTCTTGGAACAGCCGGCGCTCTATTTGTTCAATTTCCTTAACAGAGTCAGAGAAAAAGGCTTGCGTCATCTCAATTTTTACTTCTATCTGATCCAGGTTATGCACACGGTCCACATAAATCATGTAGTGCGGGGCAACCTCTCCGTAATGCAGCAAAACTGATTCTATCTGGGTCGGGAACACATTAACACCCCGGATAATCAGCATGTCATCAGCCCGGCCGGTAATTTTTTCCATGCGCACAGTCGTTCGCCCGCAGTCGCATTTGCCATAATACAATCGTGTCAAATCATGTGTATTGTATCGGATAAGCGGCGTACCTTCTTTAGTCACGCTCGAGAAGACCAATTCTCCAAGCTGACCTTCTGGCAAGGGGTCATGGGTTACAGGATCAACAACTTCCGCAATAAAATGATCCGACTGTATGTGTAGCAGATCGCCTGCCTCGCAGCTGATTGATATGCCTGGCCCCAGTGTCTCGGAAAGGCCATAAATGTCGAAGGCACGCAGATTCAGTTTTTGCTCAATCTGCCGTTTCATCGCCAAAGACCAGGGCTCAGCACCAAAAATGCCTACTCTCAGACTTAGCATTGATGAATCTACACCATAGGTAGCCAATTCATCAGCTAGATGAAGCGCAAAAGATGGGGTGCAGGTCAAAGCGGTTGGCTTGAAATCAGTTAAAATTTGAATCTGCCTTTTTGTATTGCCTGTTGAAACCGGGATTGTGGTCATGCCCATTTTCTCAGAGCCATAATGCAAGCCAAGTCCGCCGGTGAATAGGCCATAACCATATGCCACATGCAGAATATCCCGCGATGTTAGCCCAGCCGCTGCCAGCGCGCGGCAACAGCATTCACTCCATAATTCAATGTCGTTTTTTGTATAACCGACTACTTTTTGCTTGCCTGTTGTTCCTGACGAGGCATGGATGCGGACAATCTGTTCAAGGGGAACGGCAAACGTACCATATGGGTAATTCTCACGCATGTCCTCCTTATCTGTAAACGGCAATTTAATCAAATCGTCCAGGCTGCGAATATCTCCTGGCTCAACACCAGCTTCTTTCATGCGTTTTGTATAATATGGCACAGTC
>JAGPFK010000051.1 GCA_018056585.1 Clostridia bacterium
ACCGCTGATTTTAATTCTCCTGACACTCCGTGTCGGACTGGTTTTTGTCACAGGCTTTGATAAGATTCTTCTTTTGTATATGCCATCAACATATTGTGTGGCGGACGTCCTGACAACCTACACCTACCGGATGGCTTTTGGTTCTAGCGGCGGTAATTATGGTCTTTCCGCTGCATCAGGTCTTTTTCAATCTGTTGTCGGAACAACATTGCTGATGGTTTCCAACTGGTTGAATCGGAAAACAACGAGGAACGCACTTTTTTAGGAGGTCACATGGCAAACGATACAGATCGGAGCGTACGACCCATAAAGAAAAGAAGGACATGGAACATTGTCGATGTGATGCTTGCTCTCATTTTATTCGGCGTTGCGTTTTGCTCCGTCATTCCGCTGTGGCATGTGTTCATGGCTTCGCTCTCCAACGGTGAAGGACTGCTGGCTCATGAAGGTCTGCTCTGGCTGCCTGTTGGTCATGCCAGCCTGAATGGTTATAGACTGATGTTTTCAGACCTGGGTATTTTAAAAGGTTACCTGAACACATTGATTTATGTTGTGGGAGCCACCGCGTTCGGTCTCATTATTAATACAGCAGGTGGTTATGTCTTGAGCAGGGAATCGAGACTCAGGCCTTATCTGACTTTGTTTGTCACTTTTACCATGCTGTTCAATGGTGGACTTATTCCAACCTATATGGTGATCAAGAGTCTGGGCTGGGTCGGAACCCGTTGGGCACTCATCATTCCCGGCTGCACAAATAGTTTCTTTATTATCATGATGATGAACGCATTCCGGAACGTTCCGCCTTCAACCGTAGAGTCCGCCGGTATCGATGGTGCTGGCCATGTCCGGATTATGTTCCAGATCATGTTGCCACAAACGCTAAGCATGTTGACTGTTGTTGTGATCAATACGGTGTTTTTGCAATGGAATTCATGGTTTCCGGCTTCTATCTATGTACCGGCCAAACGAGACCTGTGGCCATTGCAGCTGTGGATTAAGCAGTTGGTTGCAGAGAACGTGAATATCTTTCAGTCTGCTAACCCGAATTATGACCGATGGCTGGTTCAGTATGCAACCATCATCGCCGGCTCATTGCCAATCATTATTGCGTTTCCGTTTTTTCAGAAATATCTCGAATCTGGTATGCTGATTGGCAGTGTCAAGGAATAAAGGGGGATTCGGAAATGGTTTTGTTTGATCGTGAGTTTTTGTTGGGTGCGGCGACCTCCGCCCATCAAACGGAAGGAAATAACATACACAGCGATTTCTGGGCGATGGAGCAAGTTCCTTATTCCCTATTCAGAGAGCCATCTGGTCAGGCGGTTGACCATTATCATCGTTTTCGCGAAGACATCGATTTGCTCGCCAAAGCAGGCCTGAATGCCTATCGGTTTACCATTGAATGGGCACGCATCCAACCCCAAAAAGATTGCTTTGATGAATCGGAAATTCAGCATTATCGCGAGGTTTTGACCGAATGCTGGCAAAAGAAGGTAACGCCTGTGGTCACATTGCATCATTTTTCATCACCAAAATGGCTGATTGAAGAGGGTGGTTGGGAAAATCCAAAAACAGCTGAGTATTTTGCCGCATACGCAGCCCGCATAGTAAAGGACCTGGGTGATCTTCTGGGGATTGTCTGTACGATCAATGAAGCCAATATGGGCATCCAGATTATGCGGATCATGAAAGAGCGTATGGGTCAGGAATCACTTCAGGTTGGCGTAGACTTTTCTGAAGAGGTTTTCAAGAAACAGTTGACCTCGCTATCTGAGGTATTTGGGGGTCTGGATCCAAGACAAATAAATCATTTTTTAACTCCGCGATCACCGGAAGGGGATCGAATTATCATAGAAGCGCATGAGAAGGCAAGAGGTGCCATGAAGGCAGTCTGCCCAAACCTGAAAATTGGATTAACGCTGTCCCTTCATGATCTTCAGGCTATGCCCGGTGGGGAAAGGCATGCTCAGGAAGAATTTGAGGAAGAATTTCTTCACTATTTACCCTATCTGGAACCCGATGATTTCATTGGCGTTCAGAATTATACACGAAAACAAATCGGACCCGATGGTGTTTTACCTCCGCCAGAAGGTGCCGAACTGACACAGATGGGATATGAATTTTATCCTCAGGCACTCGGTCATGTGATTCGCAGCGTTGCCGCTTACTGGGGAAAGCCGATTCTTGTAACTGAAAATGGTCTTGCCACGGCTGATGATAATCGCCGAATGGCCTTTATCCGTGAAGCTCTTGAAGGTGTCTATGCTTGTATCCAGGACGGTATTCCGGTCAAGGGATATTTCTACTGGTCCTTGCTTGACAACATGGAATGGATGCTCGGGTTTAAACCAACTTTTGGTTTGATCGCCGTTGACAGAAGGATCCAGGAGCGGTTTCCCAAAAAGAGCCTTTCCTATCTTGGACAGTTTCGTCAGAGATAATGCCGCAAAAGACAATTCAAAATCAAAAAACAAATTCATCCATCGATCTGTTCAGCCACCTGATCAGATGCAGCGGAAATCTTTATACCTGGTCTTATGACAACCGGTTAAAACTGATAAACAGCAACTGCCCGGACGAATCACTGATGAACAAAATCTTTATCAGCTGCGGTTTTTATGATTGTGTGGTGCAGCAGGGTGAGACATCCGGCATGCCCTTGATGCTCAGTGTCCCGGTCGGACTGATCTGGTTTTCGGTCTATGAAAAAAGGAATGAGGACCTTCAACGGATTTATATCATCGGTCCGGCCTTCGCCAGTGGTTTTTCAGCAAAAGACTTTGAGAAAAGCCTGGATTTGACCTATCCGCCCGAGCTATCTCTGATCCGAAAAAGAAAACTGATTGAAAAAATGAAAACATTACCAATCCTGTCACCAGCTATCCTTTCACAATATGCGATCATGCTGCATTTTTGTGTGACAGGTGAAAAACTGGGATTGAGTGATCTCAGCGCACAAGAGGGGACTGGATTTCAACTGCAACCGAATCCGATTGCAGGTCAGCGGCGGCGGCAAGCCTTTGTCTATGAACAGGAATTGATCAAAAAAATCCGTAATGGTGATCTGAATTATAAAGCACTTATCGATCAGGTGCCTCTGGGATGGATGATTGATCAAACCGCTGGCATAGATCCTCTAAGGCAAACAAAAAACAAATCGATTGTTTTTAATGCGCTGTGCGCACGAGCGGTTGTTGAAGGCGGATTGCTGCCCGAGCATGCTTTTGCGCTGGAAGCGATGTATCTTCAACAAATCGAAGAAGCTGGAACGATTACAGAAATTGCCGCGATCTGCGGCACATTGATAGCAAACTATGCCCGCTTGATGAACCGGCACCGATATTCGGCACCGTTATCAAAACCGGTGCGCCTTTGTTGCGATTACATTGATTTACATATTGAAGAAAAGATAGACCTTGATACCCTTGCTCAATGCATTGGTTATTCGAAATATTATCTGTCAAGAAAATTCAAGTCTGAAATAGGCTGTTCCATCAACAATTATATCAAGCAGGTCCGGATTGATTATGCAAAAGATTTGCTTCTCAACACCAACATTGATATACAGGAATTATCCGATCGGCTTCATTTTTGTTCTCGCAGTTATTTCTCTGATACCTTTCGTCAGATCACAGGTCTGACCCCTTCTGCTTTCAGAAGACGAACGAAAGATCCGGGTGATTACAAATGGGCAAACAAGCCGACTGTAAATGATCTTCTTTCGTCGGCCCCCATTCACCAAGGCTAACATGCGCTGATGATCATTATGCTGCACAAGTGTTAACAGGTGAAATCACATCACAAGGCAGCCGCCGGTTCCTAACTTAAAAATGAACACAGCTTATTCAAACGAGCAATCCTTAAAAAAGCAAACCAGAACCTGTTCAAATCGGCGGACGATTTATTTTGTCAATTGTCTGCTCGCCTCATCATATGTGATCTCGCCAAGATTAGCCCTGATGATAACAGGGATTTGCTTGCTGTTAATCCGGCAAAACGAAAACAAGATGGCAGCTGCCAAAAATCCAAATGCCGGGAATAAGAATGTGACGTTCCATAAACCACGTAAGGCTGTTTGGGTCTGTAATCCGATGCCTTTGGCATTCAGTTCTGCAAGCTCTTCAAAGGACTGAGCGGTGACACTGACAAAACCATAGGCACCAAGGATCAGCAGCGAAACAGATGTCACGAGTGAACTGACCAGTTTGGTGACAAAAGAATGGATGGAAAAGATGATGCCAACATGTTCTTTCTGTGTGCGGAACTTTGTAATTTCCGCTATATCCGGCAACAGCATAGAGGAACCAATCATCGTGAATGCGTAGGTACAGCCGCAAACAGCATACAGAGCATAGTGGAGTCCTAAGGAAGCTTTGGCTCCGTCAGGCCCCATACTCCAGATTATAAGACTGGAAATGCCGTAAAGAACACAGGCAATCCGGATGCAAGTTATCTTATTGATGCGCTTAAAAATGATAGGGAATAAAGGGATTAAAGCAATGGTTGGAATGACGCCCAAAGCCATGTAAATAAGACTGATGCTGACATTTCCGAAAATGTAGTAAGCGAGGAAAAGATGGTAACCGGAGGTATAGAATAACCCCCACAATAAGGTTCCCAATTCAAAAAGCAAAAATTCCTTTGATTCTTTTAAGAAATTTCTCATATCCTTCAAGGAATACTGTTGCTCGGACACCTGAGAGAATTCCCCTGTATTGCGCTCCGTTACGAGAAAAAGCATAGGAAGCGAAAGGATAAAGCCATAAATGGAAAAGACAATGGCTGCGCCGCTGTAGCCTAAGCCGCCGGCGATCAGGGCGGTGCCGATAAAGCCGACCGGAAGCGAGCCGATCCCTTGGCCAAGGACGGAATAGGACTGGAGGAAAGTGCGTTCATCCGCGTTGCTGGTCATGGATGTCAGCATGCAGCCAAAAGGCGCGCTGGCTAAAGTAAAAGCAAAATCATAGAGAATATAACCGATGACATACTGGAGAACGCGTAATTCAATCGGGGCTTGTGTATTGACGGTGAACATAACAATTGATGAAACGGGCAGGATGAAAGAAGCCAAGCGATACCACGGCAGGTATTTTCCGTTCAAAAGCCAGCCGAGGAGTTTTCTCTTCTGCGGCTTAAAGCGCACTTTGTCGAGAAAATAGCCGAACAGAACATCATTGATCGCATCCCATGCTTTTAGGAACAGCAGGACGGTTGCCGAGATCGTGGTGCTGACACCGATCATCAGCAGATAGGACGCAAGAAAAGTCGATACAAAGCTATGAACTGTAAAAAATGACCCGGCACCAACAAAATAACCAAGTTTTTCACGTGCCGGAACCATCCATCCACGACGCCCGGATTTTTGCTGACCTTTCTGTTTCAACTCTCATTTCCCCCTTTTTATTCGACGATTACGCGAACACGACAAATGTTCTTTATCTGCGTAAAAATATCTCCGGCGTTACCTTGCTTCTGGCTTTTTATCCGCAGTGTCGGGAAATATACGCCTTTGAATCGAAAAACATAATCCGCTCTGATTTTTGCCTTTGCTCCGTCCGGTGTCATTTCAGAAAAGACGCCCTTTACAGGGAAGGCGTCTTGCAGCGTGAAGGGATGCGCTTCGTGGCCGTCAAAGGACCACTCGGCAAAAGTCAGCCGGCCGGCTTCGGCCGGAACCTCGGCGGTAGCAGAAAAATGCACTGTTTCACCAGCTTTTATGGTGATCGACTGGGCGCCGTTTGCCGAAAGCTTTACGACGGGCTGAATACCTTTTCTCTCAGATGCGGTGTCCGGAATCAGAACCTGACCTTTTTCTATGGTGTAGACGGAGCTTTCAGGCGGTTCAATGCCTCGCTCTACCCAATCGCTGAGATAAAGAAGGGCTTGATGCAGCGCCCCCAGATAACTGACCACATGTTTTTCGTCTACAGTCCAGGATTGATCAGCATGCATGGCATGGTCCATGTACCAGAGGCGGAACCGGTCCTTTTCTTCCGAATCCATCCATTGTTTTGCTTTTTGTCTGTACCAGTCGGCTTGCCAAGGGAAAGCACTTTCATCCATCAGGCAGGCCAGAATAATCATTTTTCCATGGAAACGGCCTGATTGGATGGATCCGGCTCCACCGTAAGAAATTTTCGGTCCAACCAGCTCTGGGCGCTGTGGGTAAATGGGATTGCCGTCTGCGTCGCGAAACTGGTCCCAGCCCACATAGCTTTTATCCGGGACTTGATGCCGATGAAACGTTTGAATGGCCAGATAATCTGAATTATCAAGATAAATTTCATCTCCAGGCTGAATGGAAGACAGTTTTTGTATCATGGAATCAATTCCGAATCCCGGGCCAATGATAATCCGATCGTCGATCAATTGTTCAACAGGCACCGTAAAACCGGCTGCTTGTCCCGACAGCACTTTTAAGGTGGCGTTATAAACGTATGCGTTACACTCCGGAACATCCCGAATACGAAGCCAGACCCGCCCATTAAGAGCAGCATCGCCGCGTGATCGTTGCCAGGCGTCATCAACACCTGTTCTTTCAAGGTCTATTGCTTCGTTTCCCTGACTGGGTATATGGACAGCTTTTACGATCGTTTTCAGCTGGATCCGATCCCGCACGGCGGAACCTTCCGGGTCTGAACCCAGATAGCCGGGCAAGGTCCAGAAATCCTTGAAGTACTGAGGATCTTCGGCTTGAACCAAAGGAGCGAGGATCGGCAGCGAACCATCGTCAAGCCGGTCATGCAAAAACCACACACGCGGCGGGAAACCGAACTGAGTGACTTCTTCCAGGGCTTCTCTTTCTTCTTTTTCCAGCTTTTCTGTCGGATCACGGCCGCCTGGTTCGACGGCATCGGCGATGTGCGATAATGAATGGCGTAACAGTCGTTTTGCATGTGCCCGAACCGTAAAGCAGTTTGGAATGGACATGGGTGTTCCCGGAACATAAGGGACGGCGCCATCCCATGTGGTTGTGTTTTCGACACAACTGAACGTTTTAAAAGCGCCCCCACTGCCGCCGTAGAGATAGCCAAACGGGCGGTGTGGCCCATACAACTCTGAGGCAACTACGCGGGAATAGCAGGCAACGGCGGCACTAGCCTTGTAAATGATTGTCGGATCTGGAATCGGCGCAAAGGGAACGGCAACACCCATATTGGACTCGACGAAATAAGCGCCGTGAGAAACAGCAAAGGAAATCTTGTTTTCTTCGCCAAGCCCATGGATCGAAGCATCCTCGCTTCCCTGAACAGGCGCCATAAATTGAAAAAAACGGCCTTTGTACGCATCTTTTTCAGGGAAAAAGAATGAGAATCGTGTCTCGGTTCCCTCAAAACCACCATGAATGTAGCGATAGCGGACGGATTGGCATCTCCAGTCATCTATGTCGATGTATGGCTTTTGAAACTGCGGATCTTTTTTTGGATCATATAATTGAGAGTTCATCGGGCACCTCCCTGTTATTTAAGAAACCTGGATGCTTCTATTTTCCAATGTTATGATCGACAGGTATACCAATATATTTGTTTCTGGTACAATATATTTGTGTGAACGGCCTGTTTTCGGGAGACGTTATGGAGACATATGATTTGCTAGAGGGATATGTTGCAGCTTCCAGGATTCCATTACAGCTATGGAATGGAAATGGTTGTGTTCGATCCTTTCCGGATTATGTGTTCGAGCCCAATCCTGCTGTGATGATGACAAACAGTTTTATAAACTCGGATCATCAGATTTGTTATACGGTTTCCGATGAATTTATATGCTGCGGCCGGATCCGAATTATTGGCTGCCCGGAATACTGGATTGTCGGGCCAGCGCCGATTTACGCCTGCTCTTACAAGCAAGCACAGAAAATACTGATTGCGCACGGGCAGTCTCTGAAG
>JAGPFK010000052.1 GCA_018056585.1 Clostridia bacterium
GGTTTCGGAAATGGTGGAGCGGGACAAAGATCACACGTCGCTTCTGATCTGGGGTCTTGGCAGCGAATGCGCGTGGGGATATTTATTCAGACAGGCAGCTGCCCATATTCGAAGCGCGGATCATACACGTCCGCTCATTTTCAGTTTTCCTATGAGCCACGACAGAAAATCCGAACCGCTGGATCTCTGGAGCGTTCACTATCTGCCTTTTGGGCTGGATCCAGCCATTGCTTATGACCACTTTATCATCGGACATACACCCGGATCGGATGACCCGCCCGGCTATGCGAAAGGCTATGCGCTTGAAGCAAAATGGCCTGTGCTGCACGATGAAATAGCCAGGATCCCTTGCCATGACCGTGACAGTTTGATGCGTGACCCGTCTGTTCGGGAATTTTGGGGAGAGAGCATCTCTTCTCATTGGGAGCGAATAAGGGAAAGCGAACGGGCTTTGGGCTGCGCCGTTTGGAGCGCCATTGATGATGTCACCGTCCATTCCGGCGGCAATCGGTACAATGAATGGGGCATTCTGGATGTATGGCGGCGACCCAAACCGGAATACTGGCATATAAAAAGAACCTATGCCCCAATTTATCTCGATCAGAAAACGCTGGCCCGCCTGGACGATGGGTCCTGGCAGATTCTTGTTGAAAACCGCTTTGATCACACCAACTTAGATGAACTCTCTGTTTTATGGCAGCAGGGAGAAAAGAGGGGATACATCACCTTGACAGCAGCCGAACCGAGAAAAACAGCTCGTTTGATTCTGCCGCAGGAAGCGCTTTCAGGCCCGGTCTGCAGCCTCTCTTTCTTTGATGCGGCAGGAACTCTCATTGAAGCGCTTCCGCTTCTTTTACCCGAGACAAATACCAATCAACAAATACCCTGTCTGACCTCAGGCCGGCCGCGTATTGAAGAAACACCCGAGATGATTCTGATTCATCTGGAGGATGGAAAATTGTGCTTCTCACGGCAAACCGGCTTGATCTGTGAAGGCATCTGGCACGGACAGACACTTATTCTGGACGGCCCTTCCTTGCAACTGACAGGCCTTTCACTGCCTGACTGGGCCCTTTCCCGGCTAGCGGTCTCAATGGATGGAAACGAAGCCGTCATCACCATCAGCGGGCGATATGGGGATATGGTGGCTGTTACTTTTATCCTTCACATCGGCTGGATGGGTTATATAAAAACGACTTACACGATTGACCACATCAGCCGGCCAATGCCCAGAACAGTCAAGATCTACATCGGCCTGGATTGTGGCGGACTGGAAGAAGTTGGCATCAGTTATCTTCTTTCACCGTCTGTTGACCGCCTATCCTGGCAAAGGAAAGGCTTATGGGACTTTTATCCCGGCGATCACATCGGCCGTAATCAGGGAACGGCTGAACGAAGCGGTCCCGCCCACGACGCAAAACTGAAAGAAATGCCAACCTGGCCCTGGTCTTCAGATGAACGGCAATTTGCTCTTTACGGGTCTTACGATTCAGGCTGGCGCGGCAGCCTGGATTTTCGTTCCATGAAACAACATATTTTATGGTCTGCCGTCTGGTCCAGCCAGCACGAAGCAGCCATCCGGATCTATTCGGACGGTTCAGATTCCGTCCGACTTTCTATCGAACCGGATCCGGATACCATCCTTGATGATCGGGACGCAGCCATCCGGTATCTTGGAACCTGGTATGCCTGTCCAGATAAAAGCGGCAGCCTTAACAACACGGAAACGATCTCTGAAACAGCCGGCGATATCGCGGAAGTGTCGTTTACCGGCACCGGCATAGACTGGTATGGGCCAAAGGATCTAATCGGTGGGATAGCCCGAGTTTCTGTTGATGGCGCTCCCTCATCGTATACTGTCAGCCAGTACCCTGAGGCAGTGGAAATACCAGGTTTTTCGCGTGGCTATGAAAAACGGTATCAACGGCTGCTATTTTCTGTTTCAGGGCTTGAATACGGCCCTCACACCCTTCAAATTGAAGGAATGGGAGAAAAAGAAAAAGATTCTGATTTTACCTATGTCCTCATCGACTGGTTTCGCGTTCATCGGCCGGAACCTGATCCGGTGCGGCTGATCTTGCTCAATCAGTGGAATGTGCGCCGGCTGGCGTGGGGTAACGTCACGCACAGCCCTGTCTGCGTCAAAGACGGCTATACGGGCCAGATTACCATACAGCTTGCTTCTTTGCCGGAACGATCGGAAGAAGAAAGGAAAGAAGGTTCTGCCCTATGATCATTCACCCTCCGGTTAGCCAAAGGCCTGTCATTTATCCTGTTCCTGACCATGTGTTTTCTGTTTCCTGTCCAAAGACAGACCTCAACGGGATCTGGCAGCTTGCTTTCAATCCCTCCGGCCCCTATTGGCTTTCCGATGCCCCTGATATTTCCTGGCAAAACACAGTGGTACCGAGTGACTTATCGGCCCTATTCAGCCATGCCAATAACAGGACGCCGCCCCTTTACGTTTACCGGCGTGAGATTCAAATACCGGAGGATTTTTCCGGCAAGCATGTCTTTTTACGATTCGAGGGTAGTTATGGGCTGACACGTGTTTATGCGGATGGTCTTTTCGCAGGCAGCCACAGCGATGGATTTGTGACCTGGTACTGTGATCTGACCCCTTTTGTCACAGCTGGTCAACCCTGTCTCCTGACCATCAGCATCGAAAATCAGGATGAAGTCAGCACATTTAATCAGGGCGGCCTGGTTCGCCCTCTCAGCCTCATTGCTTTACCGGATCCGCATCTGACGAGACTTCATGTGGAAACGCTGTTTGACGAAAACAGCGGCCATGCAACGCTTCAAGTTCTGTTTGGCGCCGCAGCCGCGCCAGATGTCAGCTTATGCGAGCCTGTCCGACTGAATCTGTCATTATTTGATCCGGATGACAATCTGGTTTTTCAGGCGCAGGAACCCGTATCCCTGGTTCTTCATCAACTGAATCCATGTTTTTCTTATCCCGTTCATTGCCCTGTAAAATGGGATGCCGAACACCCAAACCTGTATCGTCTTCAGGCGGAATTACAATCAGGCAATACCGTCATTGAAAAGGTTTCCAGAAAGTTTGGTTTTCGCAGTATCCGCCGAGAAGAGAACCATCTCTATGTGAATGGGGATGAAGTAAAACTCAGAGGCGTCTGCCGCCATGACATTTCGCCTTTGAACGGGCGAACGGTTACAGAGGAGGAATTAAAAAAAGATATTTTACTTTTTAAAGAAGCCAATATCAACTATATCCGCACCTCACATTATCCGCCCAGTGAAAAATTTCTGGACTTGTGCGATGAGATCGGCTTTTACGTCGAAGATGAAATCGGTCTTGCCTTTATCGGACGGACACTCAAAGAGACTGAGCGGTCTCCGGCACATGCGAAACGATATCTGACGTTTTTCAGCGAATTGATCGAGCGCGACCGAAGTCATCCTTGCGTTTTGATCTGGTCTTTGGCCAATGAATCTTTTTATGGCCCCAATTTTGCATTACTCAACGCTTACGCCCATCAGGAAGATCCATCACGGCTGACCAAGTTCAGCTATCCCATGACGATGCGGGAAGAAGACGATCCGGTTGACATCTGGAGTATTCATTATATTCATTGCGATGCCGATCTTTCCAAAAAGTATGATAACGTTGGTGTTGGTTATCTTTCCGGACGCGATATGCCTGTGCTGCATGATGAATATGCGCACGTGCCCTGCTACAACCGTGATGAACAGAGAAGAGACCCCGCTGTCCGAATTTTCTGGGGGGAAAGCATCCGACGGTTCTGGGATCGCATCTGGCATACGCCCGGTGCTCTGGGCGGCGCAATCTGGGCCGGTATCGATGAGGTCTCCTTTGCATCGCCCGGCCGTATTCTGGAGTGGGGGCTGATCGATGTCTGGCGGCGCCCAAAGCCGGAATACTGGCTGACCCGAAAGGCCTATTCACCGGTCCACCTCCCTCGTGAAACATTTGATTGTCCGAAAGATCTTGTTCTGACTATTCCTGTGGAAAACCGGTTCTGTCACACAAATTTAAATGAATTGACCGCAACTTATGAAATCTATTCCGAAAAATCATCCCGGCCAAAAGAACGCGGCAGCCTGCCCGGCCCACCTGTTCCGCCTTATCAAAGCGGAAACTTTTGTCTTTCATGCGGCGCCTTAGAACCGGGCGATCACGTCCGTTTAAACTGGAAAGACCAATCCGGCCGTATCGTTGATTGCTATGAATTACAAATAGAGCCACCTGAAAAAACTTTGCCCCTGTTATGCGGCAAGGCCCCATCTGTTACCGAAGATAAAGAAACAGTCCGGGTTGAAGGTTCCAACTTTAAAATCGTTTGGGACCGTCGAACGGGTCAGATCCGATCAGGCTGCAGCCAGGGGGTCCCTGTTCTCAAAGGCGGGCCGGATTTGCACCTGACGGGATTGACTCTGAGCCCCTGGTCCTGCCAGGATTTTCAGGTTGAAAAGCAAGCGGACGCTTTCATCCTCAAAAGTCATGGCCGATATGGTTCGGATGCTGTTATCACTTTTACAACACGCATCGATGCCTGTGGTTTAATGCAAGTTACAGCCGTCCTTGAGGAATGGAATCAAGCGATGCCGCCAGCCATGAAAATTCGTGTAGGTGTCCATCCAGGCGGACTGGACGAATGGGGCATTTCCTTCTTGCTGGACGGTGCCATTGACGCCGTTTCCTGGTCCCGGGAAGCTGCCCAAAGCGGCTTTCCAGACGACCACATCGGGCGGTCTTCTGGCATCGCCTGGAGGCACAATGGCGGGCGGGATCCGGCCTATGGCGAAAAACCCGGTTTGCCCTGGTCCATGGATGAAAAAAGTTACAGCCTTTATGGACCGTTTGATCCGGGTCTTCGTGGCACCAATGACTTCCGCGCTGCCAAACATCACCTCATCTTCGCCGAGCTCCTTTCAAAAGAGAAAACCCTCCTTCAGGTGCTTTCAGACGGCACGCACAGCCTTCGCCTTGAGCAGGTGCCGGACCCGGCTCTTATGATTGATGATAGAGATCCATCGATGATCTACCGTGGCCGTTGGTTCAGAGATCAGGATGCCGGTTATTACGGCGGGACAGAAACAAAAAGCCGCACGGCCGGTGACTCGGTTACTTACCAATTTAGCGGTACAGGCGCAGCCTGGATTGGGTCCTCGGATGTCATCAATGGCATCGCCAACATTTATGTCGATGGTGTGCGCCAGCAAAACCAGGTCAACCAGCGCGTTGCCGGCGTGGAGTTTGCCGGCTCATCGATCGGCTTTGACAAAAAATATCAACTCGTCCAATACGCCATAACCAATCTGACGGACGGCCCTCACACGCTGCGGATTGAAGTTGCAGGGAAAAAAAGCCCGGATGCAGAAGACTGTCTCATTGGCATCGATTGTTTTCGCATCATCAAAGAAAAGGAAGATGATGTTCGTATGATGATCCTGGAGGACTACAATTATCCGCGTCTGTCATGGGGCAATGACATCCGGCCTGCTGTTTGCATTAAAACAGGCAGCCAGGCAACTTGTTTCCTCAAGCTTGTTCCGGAGCAAGAAGAAGCGGACAACGCCTGAGTCCGGTTGGTTTCCAGAGCATATGGGTGCTCTGCCCGTCGTGGAGCGCATAGGCCAATGTATTGGCAATGTCTATCGATAAGGTGTTTTGACCCGGCTTAAGGGAAGCGCCCAATTCAAACAGGTAAGGCGATGCGATGCGCAGGCCGCAGCTTATGCCATTTAGGAAAACCTCCGCTCCGTCCTTTTCCATTTGGAGCAGAAGGAAAACCTCAAAAGGCCTGTTTTCCGGTACAAAAAACGACGTTTCATACCGAAAATAGCCGCTGAATTTCGGATACCAGCCCGGCCCGTTCAGGTTCGGCCATTTTTGGGACGGCAATTTCACTGTTTCTTTGAATTGAGGGTAATGCTCATTATCCGTTAAGGAAAGTTGCCAGATCGAGTCATCCAGCCAATCAAGCCTGCCGGAAAGCTCCTCATCAGGCTGCGTACGGCTTTTCATGATTGGCCTGTACAGCCGCTCATCAGGCATCCGTTCCGTCCTGATCTGTTCTGAAGCGGCGCTATTTTTCAACGATTTATAGGTTGTTTCCGGCATCAGGATGCAAAAACGGCTTTGACACGGCTCCAGATGAAGGGGCCAATCAATCCGACCTTCTTTTGATGCCCCCGGTATAAAAGCAGCAGGTGTTTCATACAGACGGTTTTCATAGGCGTCATAACCCATGATCACACAGTCCCGAAAAAGAGAAAAGTCCGGCGAAAGTTTTGTCAAATCAAGTGAAAGCAGGGTATCGATGCGTTCATTTGGATTTTCATTCACAACCATCAGGCAGAGCAATTGATCTTTCTGATAGGCAAAAGTCCGCAACCAGCGACAGGGCGGGCCTTCCAGATGAAAAGGAGCCAACCCGGCCCGCTGCATCCAAACAGCTAAATCCTTAAGATCAACCACCGGTATGGAGCGGATCTCATCAAATGGAACGGGCTCAGAACAATTTTTTGCATCGATGACCCCGTCTGGGTCATCCTGCAGGAAAAAGAGATTCAGGCCTTGTTTTTGGAGACAGAGCAGCTCTATGGCCACGTCTTTCTGAAGATATTGAGTGTAGGGGATGATCAGCGCCCCGTAAGTTTCGTCCAAAATGGAAAACCATCCCGGAAATTCAGGCAATGCCCTGATTTGAGGCAAGCTGTCAAGGGGCAGAATATCGCAGTCAATCTGATGCTGCATCAGGGTTTTGATCGGCTTTTGAACAAGCATCGCCTCACCAGCCCACTCGGCTTCCGCATGATAAATGACCGCCGCCTGTGCCAGATGCCGTCCTTCTGAAAGAAGATGAGCGAGGCGGTTGGTGTAGGGCATAAGGCGCTTAAAATAACGGTATTGCGGATTTTTGTTCCGCGCGTAAAAATGAGGCGGGCAGTCCGGATCAGGAAAATCTTTTGGGCTGAATGCGTGCGGAACAAAAGTGTTGATACCGCGAACCAACATGTGATCGACCAGAAATTTCATCAGGGAGATATCTTCAGCCCAGCCATACGCGCCAAAGATTTCGCAGAGGGCTCGCCCTTTTTTCTTCTCATCCAGATGGGCATGTGAACTGGAAAGTTTAGCCAACGCGTAATGAAAAAACTCCCCGTCCCGATCAGACGCGATCCATTGGTGAACCGTCTGGTCAAACCCGGGCATAATCTGAAGCAGCACCACATCAACCCCCGCCATATGCTGTCCCGACAAAGCCCTGAAGTAGTGACCCAGACTGCATCCCAACCGGGCGTGCGCGTTATCATCCTCAATGAGATGACCGATATATTGGACGCCATGATCTGTGCACCATGTGCCGATCTGTTCACTGAAACACGTTGCAACCAACCGGGTCGCCGCATCCATAAAGTCATAGCGGACAGCTGGCGTTATCTTCCCGCCGTCATACCAAAGGGCCGGCAGATTATTAAGAAAACGTTGGTTCCACCTGCTTTTTAAGCTTTCCTCCATTTCCAGAGACCACGGAAGTCGACGGTTTGGAATGCCAAGGGTTTCAGTAAAATCATAGCCGGGGACGTTGCCAAACTCCGGCTCATCAGAAAAAAAGCCGGCAAAAGTCGATCCGAAATCAGAACGATAGCGCTCATAATGCGGCTCATAGACCGTATCCAGCAAAACACGGACAGAATCACGGCTTATGACATTCATGTAATGAGGTCTGCCGCCGCCCTCACGGGTGCAAAAAAGAATAAAAACACGCCACAGTCCTTCCGGCACATCAAAGGTTGCGACGCCATCGCTTTCACAACCGCAAAGATCAATCGAGCCTCGAAGATCCACCGCCGCGCTGTCGCCATCAGGCCTCGGGCAGGCAAG
>JAGPFK010000053.1 GCA_018056585.1 Clostridia bacterium
AAGCCCAGTTGAGCCAAGCTATCCAGAATCCATCTTGATTCAAAACCAATCCCTTCATAAATACCCTTGATCATCTGATAAACCGATGTATCTGAAGAAATGCCCAGAAACATGGCTCGTTGATCAAAATCAGTGTGTGGCGTGCCGCTTCCGTTAAGATAAGGAAAATACAAGACGGGAGAGGGATCGGTCAGATGTGATTCCCGATCAAAAAGATTGTATTTCACTTCGCCTTCTGTTGACAAAATTTTACGCATCCATTCGACAGAAGCGCCTGACGCCGGCATATTGGCCATCCAATAGTAACGGCCATCGGCCATACAGCCTTGGTTCAGGCAAGCCTCAAAAACAGATTGACGCAGAATAGGCTGGTCTATGAATCCGATATATACCTCAGATGTACCCATGGAATTCAAAAGATAATCGTTTTCAGGGGCGCCGACAGCTATGGCGGCACTTAAATGATCATGTCCTGCCGAAACAATTTTTACATGTGGATCAAAACCAAAAGACGAGATTAATTCAGGCCTGATTGTACCAACAACCGAACCCATACCGACAACGTCCGGTAGCTTGTCCGCCAGTTCAGCCGCTTTTATCAATTCATCATCCCATGCGCGGGTTGAAATATTGAAAAGACCGGTTCGGCAAGCTTGACTTTCATCCATAACCATACTGCCGGAGAGTTTATAAATGATCCAGTCTGCTACGGAAAGCCAAGCTTTCATCTTGTTAAATGCCTCGGGGTATTCATCACGGAAAGCCATAATTTTAAACAAAGAACATTTTGGATGATAAACCAAGCCAGTTTTTTTATACAAGGAAAAGGCGCCGAATTTCGCCACAAACAGATCCACATAATGAGCGCCTCGCATGTCCTGCCAGGGAATAATTGGATAAATGGGCTTCCCTTCAGCATCAACCGGCAATCCTGCCTCGGCCATACTGGTTACGCCAATTCCCTTTAGTTTTGAAACATCAATGTCATATAAAGCAATCCGCATATTTTCAAGAACAGCTCGCCAGAGTTGTTCAGGATCATAAGACGGGCTAAAATCCCCGTTTTGCAGCTTGTTATCATCGATTGTCACATGCAGAACTTCATTGCGATCGTTGATCAAACAAGTTTTAATGTGCGTTGTGCCAATGTCAAGACCTAAATAATACATCGATCTGCCTCCAGAATTGTGGCTCCTGATTCGTTTTTTCAGTTCCGCGTATCAGATCACACTTTTGTCTGGTCTTCCTTTAAAAAACAGGGCCGGCAGTAGCCAGCCCTGTTTTTTAAATTCGTCAGTTACCCGGCCTGGTTGAGCTGGCTGACTGTTCATGACCTTTCTTAACCCCAAATGGCTTTTTCATCTTCGATCATTTTCTCGATTGCGGCCTGTGCCTCATCAAGCACTTTTTTTGTGTCCGTTTCTGTGAAGTCACGAACGATCTTGTTGACAGCTTCATCGACGACACTGCCCGCGTTTGGAGCAAAGGGATGGCGGCGTGTTGATTGCGTAAAAGGCATGATTTCCAGGACAGCCGCCCAGGCGGGATCCTTATTTAATTCAGGATTTTCGTTGGCGACGATATTGCACATCACGTCTTTTTGCTCGATTGCCCAAATGGTTGATGCCTCATTGCCGCAAAAATATTCGGCGAATCGTGTTGATTCCCTTGGGTGGCTGGCGCCATACGGAACATTGACAACAAATCCACCGCCCCAGGCAGCAAACTGTCCGTTTGGAGCGGACGGACCTGCCGGCATCGGCACAGCATAATATTCAAAAGGTTCATTTCCTTCTGTCTTGCCATATTTGTCAATTGTCGCGATATAGTTGCAGACGTTGCCAAAAATCGCAACCTTGCCTGAAAGGAAATGATCGCTGGCGCCAACACCTGAAGTCAACAGTGACTGAATCTCATTTTGCCCATAGTGATCAGCCCACTTTTTCATGTAATCAAGAACTTCTATATTCTGGGGACAATTTACAATAGGCTTATCGGGATTGATGGGGTCATCAAAGATGCCGCCCCCATTGTTTACGATCATGGTTCCAAAGCCAAAATTACCAATATTCGGCACAAACGTCAGCACCTCATATGTTCCGTCCGGATTCTTCTTATCCAGCTTTTCACTTAAAGCATAAAGATCATCCCAGGTTTTGACTTGTGCTTTGAAATCTTCGGCTGTTGGCATGCCAATTTCTCCGAGCATCTTCGCGTTGACAAACAGAAGACGCGTATCCGTATTGAAAGGCAGCGCGTAAATTCTGTCATTCCATACGACAGCATCAAAATACTTTTCATAGAACAATTCGCGCGTGCCTTCCTGCAGATAGTCTGTTATATCCGTTGATTGTTTACGCATCGCCTTAATTCCGACATCTTCGATTGCTGTGACAGCCGCATTAGGCGGATTCCCGGCTGTAACGGATGCGATCAATTTGGTTTCGAGGTCGCCGAAAGGAACATAAACATATTCGGCTACAATCCCTTGATCAGCATACAACTTATTGAATCCTTCAATCATTTTTGTAACGGTGGGTCTGCGCTGTTCGGAACCCCAATGAGCCCATACGCGCAGATTTGCAGGTTCCAGATTGTCTCCGCTTTCAGTTGTTGAAGGCGTTTCCCCGGTTGTTGTTTCTCCTGATTGTTTCGTTGTTGAGGCAGTCGTCACCGTGCTCTGCTTCGTTGTTCCTTCCTGGTTACAGGCCGTTACGACTGAGAGCAATAAGGTGATCATCAGAACGAGTGACAGAATGGTTTTTTTCCTTTTCATAGCAACCTCCTCTTTTTTAACGTTTCATATGTAGGGTGCCTATCCTTCCTCAAATGCAATCCGCCATGAAAACTCCAGGCACTATATCGTCATTCGAGGCCGATCAACAATCGAAGGGAAAGAAGACCTTTTAAAATGAAACGTTACAAAGTCTATATTTTTATAATAATCTATTCCATAGATACTGTCAATAGTTTTTTATTGCAATGAAACGATTCAATTGCCATTTATCTTTATCTCTATTCGGGATATACTATAGATGAAATCAAGACAGAGGAGGTTTTCAATGAGAAATATAACAATGAATGATGTGGCAAAAAAAGCAGGTGTATCACTGGGTACCGTATCTAATGTGATTAACGATAAGCCTGGCGTCAAGGAAATAAACAGGCAAAAAGTCCTCAAAGCGATGGAAGATTTGGATTATATTCCAAACAAAGCGGCCCAATCATTTAAAACCAGGCGGTCTAATACCTTTGGGCTTATTATCCCGACGATTACCAATCCATATTATCCGGCGATTGCCCAGGGCGTGGCCGAAACTTCCGTGCGTTTCGGTTATCAGACGATTCTCAGTCATTCTGAACGAAAATACGAGGCAGACCTTCGAAATCTTGAAACACTTATTGGCAACCGTCCCGCAGGCATTATTTTGGTTAAACCGCTTTTATCAGAAGATGAAATATCCCGCTATGCACAACATGCACCGATTGTCCTGATTGACCGAAAGGCAGATTTTACCGGAAATTATGATGTAATCATGACGAATAACTATCAGGGATCAGTGGATGCAGTAAATCATCTGTATGAGCTGGGACATAGAAAAATTGCTTATATCGCGGGTGACATGACTTTTTTGAGTTCCGTTTTACGAATCGATGGATTTTTGCAAGCGATGAGCAATCATCGTCTGCGGGCGATAGCTGAAATTCCTGACGGGTCGTTCAGTTGGGAATATGGCCGCCAGAGAGCGATTGAACTGCTTCAGTCCTCCGACCGGCCGACGGCGATTGTCTGCGCGAATGACCTCATTGCCTTGGGTGTATATAAAGCGGCACGCAGCTTGAATATCCGGATCCCTGAAGAATTGTCGGTTGTTGGCTGTGATGATATTGATCTTTGCCAGCTCGTTTATCCTGAGTTGACAACGGTTTATCAGCCCAAGTATGAGCAGGGTGAATTGGCTGTCCGCATTCTGGTTGAACAATTAGAACGTGAGCAATCAAGAATCAGGCAAGGAAATACTTATTTATTACCAACTCGGCTGATTGTCCGTGCATCCACGGCTCGTGCGCAAAACTGAACTTATCCTTTGATGCCGCCGATTGAAACGCCCTGGATAATATATTTTTGCATAAAAAAGAATAAGATGATAACCGGCAGCAGAACAATAATCGAAGCGGCCATAAATTTCTGCCATTCCATTCCGGCTGTTCCTTTGAATGTTTGAAGCCCAATCTGTAAGGTGTACATCTTTTCATCGTTCAGATAAAGCAAGGCGCCCATAAAGTCGTTCCATTTTGCATTAAATTCAAACACGGCAATGGCGGTCATGATGGGTTTGCATTGCGGCAGGACGATCCGGCTGAAAATCTGAAATTCATTTGCGCCTTCAATGCGGGCGGCTTCAGAATAAGCCATGGGGATACCGAGCATAAATTGACGGGTTAAAAAAAGGTAGTAGGCACTTGCCGTAAACGTCGGAACGATCAATGGCAGGAAAGTGCCGACCCACCTGAGTTTTGAAAATAGAATGTAAGACGGAATCATGGTGACCGTTCCGGGAATCATCATGGTTGCCAGTACCGCAAGGAAAATCACATTTTTACCCTTGAAGTTAATTTTTGCAAAACCATAAGCCACGATTGAGTTGGACAGCAAGGTGCCAAAAACGCCTGTAAATGTGACAAAACAGGTATTGATAAAATATTGCGTAAAAGGAGCGGATGTCCACGCTTTTCTGAAATTGTCAAAAGCCCAGTCGCGCGGAATAAAGCTTTTGTTAACAAATAATTCAGCATCGGACTTTAAAGCGGTTGACAACATCCAGAACAGAGGAATCATATAGGTGATGGCGCCAAGCGAAAGAATGAGCGTTGCGAATATTTTTGTCATGGATTCGCGCCGCTTTCTGCTTGAAAAATAATGATTGACAACAGAAGTGGAACCAGATAAAAAAGTCCCATTCATTTTTGTGTTCCCCCCTCGTAATAAACCCATCGATTAGAGATTTTTAACTGGATGACGGTAAAAAACATAATGATGGCAAAGAGGATCCAGGCCATAGCGGACGCATAGCCCATTTTGAATTCTTTAAAGGCTTTGTTATACAAATGAAGGTTGTAAAAAAGAAGCGATTTTCCGACGCCGCCATCTCCAGATGTAATAACATAAGCTGTGTCAAAAATCTGAAAAGCACCATTAATACCGGTAATGATTACAAATAAGAGGGTGGGAGAGATCATCGGCAGCGTGATGTGCCAGAATCTCTTTATGCCGGTTGCTCCGTCAATTTCGCCCGCTTCGTAAAGATCCTGAGGGACATTTTGCAGAGCGGCAAGGAATAAAACCATGGTGCCGCCGACATGCCAAAGTCTCATAATGATTAAAGCAGGTTTTGTCGTTGACGCATTGAAAAACCAGGCAGGTCCTTGAATCCCAAACCAGGCTAAAATGTTGTTTACCAAGCCGCTTCGACCGTCAAAAATCCACATCCAGAGCAAAGTTACCGCAACACCGGAGAGAACAGAAGGCAAATAGTAAATGGTTCGAAAGACACCCATAAAGCGCGTGCGAATATTCATGAGAAGGGCAATGGCCAAGGCAAGAACAATCACAAGCGGAACGCTGAATAGAACATAGTAGCCGGTATTGGAAAGAGCCTTGAGAAAATCCGGGTCTGAAGTGAGAATATTAATGTAATTCTTAAAACCGATCCATTTCTGAATGGATGTTAAATCATAATAAGTGAAGCTGGAATAAAAAGAAAAGGCCATTGGAAACAAGGTAAAAACGAAAAAACCGATTAAATAAGGAGAGATAAATAAATAACCTTTTAATGTTTCGGTTTTCTCCATACGTGTCATCTTTTTAGAAGACTTCTGACCCATAGCAACTCCCCCATCTACGGTTTGGTGTAATTATAGCGGTATAGACGCTTTTTAAAGCAAAAATGGATAGCAAGCAGTATGTAACGTTTCATTATTGAGATCATAACACGTGTCCGATTCTTTTGTCAATTGAAAAAATCTAAAAAAACAGAAATTTTACCGTTTGAATTCAACGATTATGAAATGTTTCAGCTAATATCGGAAGGTTTCGTTCATGGGTTTAAACCAGGGATTGTAGTATGTCGCGAAAGCTCTTCTGGCTTCTTGCAGTCTGTTGTTTGCATCGCCTTGCAGGGCGGGCGGCATGTGGCCGAAGGTCAGCAGATCAAAATGCATAAGGCAGAGGCGATCCAGACTTTTTCTCCATAAGTCCTCATCAGAACCGATAAATGAGGCAAAGCCGCCCCATAAAGTATCACCGGCAATCAGAATGGACAAATCCTGCCATTGTAAGTGGAAACAAAGGCTGCCCGGCGTGTGCCCTGGTGTATGAAGCACGGTTAGGCTGCCGCTTCGCAGTTTAAATGAAGAGCCGTCTTCAGGCATCTCCTCTGCCTGAACCGGTAAAAAATCACGGCCGTAAAGGGGACGCGCGGTTGTTTTATAGGAATCACCAACCTCTACTTGTTCCCGGTCGGCTTTTTGCAAATACAATCTGCATCCAAAATCGTTAAGAAACAATGATGCGGCGCCGACATGATCATAGTGCCCATGGGTTCCAAGGATAGCCCGGATTGAATGAGGGTCAAATCCCAGCCGACGGATGTTGGAAATGATATTTGTGTATCCTTCCGGTGTTCCACAATCGATCAGCCAAAGGTCACTTCCCGAATCAATTAAATAGGCGGATGCGTCAAACGGATGAGATAAGCTTGGGCAGGCGATCTGATAAAAACCGGATAGAAGCTTCATGTGGCATTCCTTCCTTAAACCAGAATAAAGACACTTTTATGATACACCCTGAATCATTTTTTGACATCATGAATACGTCTCTCGTCACAAGGAGATCATTCTGCTACAATATGTCCTAAAGGATCGTTGTGCCTTTGAGTCTGTCGGCACGAATGACATCTGTACAGGAGGTAAAGATATGTTTGAGAAAATCCTGATTATATCGGAACTGCATTACAATTTTGATCATGTTCTCAGTTGTGTTCTTCAACTGAAAAATCTTGGGACGCGGTCGTGTTTGCTGGTACAATGCCTTAATCCCCACGAATTGAGTGATGCCATATCAAACTACATCATCAACATTTATAATGATCACCTGGAAGCACAGCGCCAATGTCTGATCGAACATGGTTTTTCCGTCTCAACGAGACAAATGATCGGGGTTTATCAGGAAAATATTGGGCAGACGGCTCTTGAAGAAAATTGTTCGCTGATTGTTGTCGGTGCCCCTGAGCGGACGGTTATTGGCAGCTTGCTGGATGGAGGTGCGGCTTATCAAATGATGCAAGGCTCTCCTGTGCCTCTTCTTTTGGTTCGGACGCCCCCCACCCCGGACATGACACGGGCAGTCGCCCATGAGTGCCATATGATTGATCATGTGCTGTTCCCAACCGACTTTTCAGAAAATGCTGAAAAGGCTTTTGATATTGTAAAGGAAACAGCCCGCTCAGGCGTGAAAAAAATCACGCTTATGCATGTGCAGGATAAGGCCAAAATTGATCCGCATTTGCTTGATCAGTTAGAACAGTTTAATAAAAAAGATATGGACCGCTTGAAAGCATTAGAAACAAGCCTAAAAGAAGTAGGAGAAGTGGACGTCGACTGTGTGCTCCTGTACGGCTCTCCAACGGTTGAAATTCTAAATTTTATCAAGCAGCAGGGGGTCACCTGGGTCATTATGGGGAGCCAAGGACGAGGCCGTATCCGCGATATCTACTTGGGTAATGTCAGCCATAACATCGCCCGGCGTTCGCCTGTGCCGGTTCTTCTCGTTCCGATCCCACGCTCCTGAATAAAGG
>JAGPFK010000054.1 GCA_018056585.1 Clostridia bacterium
TTCAAAGAACAGCGTCAGCATCATGGCAAGGAGAATGAATACAATCAGATAGATGAGAAGGGAAGGGATCATTTTATAGATGATCTTGAAAAGGGCCTTAAAGACTTGCATGACGCTGCCTCCTTACAATCAGGGCGATCACGCCGAAAAGCAAGGCGGAAAAAGCAAGCTGAAGCCCCATGTTTGAAATTGTTCTGTAAGGTGTGTCATAGTAGTAAAGCGCATAAAAAGCGTCACTGATCAAATTGGCTGGATTTAAAAAACTGAGTGCGGGGCATGCCTTTGTTGTGATGTATTTGATGTTGACGATCATCAGGCCTGAAAAAAAAGAGCAGACCATGGAAAAACAAACGAAGACGGCGTTCTTTACGCTTTCGTTCAACTTGGTGGATGCTGCGACGAACCCTCCGATGGAAACCCCCAAAAGACTCGCGGTGAAAGCTGCTGCAAGCACATAGCCGATTTGGTCTCCAAAACCCGCGCCGATCACAAAATGCAAATAGAAAAGAAGAACCAGGACGGAAAGATAATGGACGGTCAGGGCGGCTGAAAGAGAAACGGCAAACAATTTCATCTTAGGAACCGGCGCTACATTTAGCCGGGTTGCCTGAGGCGACAGGTTTGCCTGGATGGTAATGACCTCCTTCAGCCCCCAGAACCCGCCGTAAAGGCAGGTCATCGCGATGAGCGCGTAATAGTAAGCCATAACAGTGTCGGCTTTCGCTGAACCGATGGGTTCATCTGAAAGCACGGTTATGGTTGAGGATAATTGTGCCGCCAATCGAGGCCACGCGTTCGGATCGTCTTTCAGAATCTGTTCCATTGCAGCTCTTTTTTGCAAATAATCGTCGGCGAATATTTTAAGGATTGTCTGCCGTATGCCGGAATCATTCACAACGACGGTGAGCGATTGATCCAACAGAAGGTAACCGACGATGCTTTCTTCGCTTAAGGCGGCTTCCGCCTGCTCCTGTGAACATTCCTTAAGATCAAAAAGCGGTGTTTCTGCAGCAGATCCGGACTCGCCCGAAACGGAAAGCAAGGCCTGCCTGAGGTATGGATCGGATTGATAATTTTCGTTGTTGACAACCGCAATCGGAATGATCTGAAAGACTTCATTCTTTGATAAATTTGTAAAGGCCATGCCAAAAAGTGTTGACAAAATCAGAGGGAAAAGAAAGGTCCAGAACAGCATTTGACGGTCCCGAATGGCCGCTTTGATCCGATATCGGTAAATAAAAAACATCATGAACCCTCTCTGCCGTTATCACGCAACTGCTTGCCGGTTATCTCCAAAAACACATCATTGAGCGTCGGAAGCTCACAAAACAGTTCGCCATAATCAATCTGATGATTTTTCAGGTCGTCCAGGATCAGATCCAGCGTATTCCGCTTGCGTTCAGACACGATGTAAAGGTGCTGATTTTGTATTTTTGCTGAAAGAATACCCGGCAGGCGAGCTATATCCGAAGCGATTTCCGGATTCAGATTTGAAACTTCAATGGTGATCTTTTCTCCTGTCCGGATCATGTCTTTCAGTTCATCACACGTGCCGCTGGCGATGACACGTCCATTATCCATGATGGCCACACGGCTGCAAATCTGTTCGACTTCCTCCATGTAGTGGGATGTATAAAGAATGGTGGCGCCCTGGCGATTGAGTGTCAGAATACCCTCGAGGATCTTGTTTCGGCTTTGCGGGTCGACACCGACGGTTGGTTCGTCCATAAAGATCAGCTTTGGGCGATGGGCGATGCCGCAGGCAATATTCAAACGCCGAAGCAGCCCGCTGCTCAGTTTTTTCGGATAAAACCGGCTGAATGCCTGGAGTTCGACAAAGTCGATGGCTTCATCCACCAGAGCCCTTCTTTGTTTTTTATCCTGGACGTATAACCCACAAAAATAACCGATGTTTTCTCGAACCGTTAATTCATCAAAAACCGCGACATTTTGTGTAACGATGCCAATGTTGCGTTTCAGATCATAGGCATCGGGCGTCATTTTTTGATCGAAGAGGTAAACGGATCCCTTGCTGTAATGCAGGAGGGCAAGCATGCATAAAATGGCCGTGGTCTTGCCTGAGCCATTCGGACCCAGCAAACCGAATATTTCGCCTTCTTCAACCTCGAGATTAAAGTAATCAAGGGCCAGCAGGGATCCGTACCGTTTCACCAATTGTTCGACCCGCACCATCATTTTATCGGCTTCCCTTCTTTAAAAACTCAAAAAGATGTCTTGATCATCGCATAAAAATACACAAAAGAACAGTGAGTGCAATCATCATTTTCGGCCGATCATTGGCTTTTTTTATGACATCTGTCATCTGATCAGATCTGTTCCGTGATAAAATAAAGAAGTGGCTGTGTTTTAGGGGGGTGAGGGCATGTTGATGCGTGAAAAAGCGATGCTGATGGCTCTTTGCCTAGCTTTTTATCTACCGGATCATTTATCCATTTATGCGGTTGTGCCGGTTCTGATCTCATTTTCAGCGGCTGCGCTCAACAGCCGGTATACAAAGGCTACAATACAAGCCTTTATATGGGTGGTTTATGTGGCTTTGTGTTTTGTTGAACCGGACCTGATCTACTTTTTGCCGGTTCTGTCGATCGATCTGTTGGCTGGTCACGAGGCGGCTTTGATCCTGATTTCTGCTTTCCCTATCATCTGGCACCGGAGCGCATTCGGTTTAGAAGAGTTGACTTTGCCTTTGTTGTTCGTGCTGCTGGCCTGGCTTTTGAAAAGTCTTTCTCTGGAGCTTGATCAGGCTCGCAGCGCTGTTAAAGAGACTGATCAGGAAAGAGAGCGAACTTTAAATCTCCTGAAGGAGAAAAAGGAACTCCTGGAAAAGAAAGACGATGATGTTTATCTGGCCAGGCTCAGCGAACGAAATCGAATCTCAGGGGAGATTCATGATCACATCGGTCATTTGTTGACCCGCGCGATTTTGCAATTAGGCGCTGTTTTGACCCTCTGCCGCGATCCGGTTGTGAGCCATCTCCTGGATGGCCTGGAAATAACCTTAAAAGACAGCCTTGATGAAATTCGGAGGAGTGTGCATGATTTGCATGACACAGCGGTTGATTTGGAAGTGGAACTGCAATCCCTCATTCATTCCTTCACATTTTGCCCGGTCAGCCTGACATATGATGTTTTCATCAAGCCTGATCCTCAAACCGTTCTTGCCTTTTTATCGATTGTCCGGGAAGCCCTGTCTAATGTTGCCCGTCATTCGTCCGCGACGAAGGCTGACGTAACTGTCCGTGAGCATCCGGGATTTTATCAGCTGATTATTTATGATAATGGAACTGCTTGGTCCGGCCCTCATCAGAACGGTCCGATCGATCCGGATGTTTTGAAAAATCTATCCAGTGGCGGAATCGGTCTTCAGAATATGGTCAGGCATGTCCGCAGTCTGAGCGGACTGATCCATTTTAAACGTGACAATGGTTTTCTGATTTATGTTGCTGTTCCCAGAACCATTGAGAACAATAAGAGTATGCATCAGATTTCCTATTCTTAGCCTGGGGAGGATAACAGATGGCAGAACAACCGATCCGAGTGTTACTCGCTGATGATGACCCACTAGTTTGTCAGTCTCTTAAGGTGATTATCGAGGCCGACACAGGTCTTTCTGTCGTTGGGGTGGGCAGAGATGGAGAAGACGTGATCAGACTTTTTAGTGAGCTGAATCCGGATGTTGTGCTGCTTGACATCCGGATGAAACCCAAAGATGGTCTCGAAGCGGGTGAATCCATCCTGGCCAGGGACCCGCAGGCCAGATTGCTTTACCTGACCACTTTTTCAGACGACGCTTACATCATCCGCGCTTTGCAGATGGGAGCCTATGGGTATATTCTGAAACAAGATTTTGCATGCATTGTCCCAGCCATTAAAGCCGTTCTGTCTGGACAAAATGTTTTTGGCAGTGATGTTATGAACCGGATTCCAGATTTACTTCGAAGAACTTCATGCACTGACTTTTCGGCCTATCATTTATCCGATCGTGAAGTTGATTTGATCCACCTCGTCGCTGAAGGACTGAACAACAGAGAAATTGCCGGCAGGCTTTTCTTAAGCGAAGGGACGGTCAGAAATCAGATTTCGGCCATTCTGGAAAAACTTGGATTGCGTGACCGAACACAGCTGGCCGTTTTCTATTATAAACAGGGGCGATAAAAAATCGCCTGGCCGGGAGGCCAGGCGACAGCAGCAAACCCGATTACTTTTTCATCGCACTGTCAAAGGCAATATCCGATGGATTAAAGTTGATGCGTTTGACCATCTCGCATGCCTCGGTTGCGCCAAAAACGCGTTCCATGGCGCTGTCTTCCCATTCAACCGACAAGGGGCCATCATAACCGATCGCGTTTAGTTCGCGGATGATGCGTTCAAAATCAACACTCCCGTGTCCCGGAGAAACGAAGTTCCAGCCGCGCCGGGTGTCGCCGAAGGCCAAAAACGAGCCTAAAATCCCTTCTGTCCCTGTCAGGTTAACCAGAACGTCCTTGATGTGTACGTGATAGATTTTATCGGCAAATTCGCGGATGAACAAATGCGGCTTGATTCCCTGCCAAACGAGATGGCTTGGATCGAAATTGATGCCCAGTGTGTTGTTACCGGCAAATTTCTCTCTCAATAATTTTTGAGTTGTGTAAAAGTCAAACGCTATTTCTGTCGGGTGGACTTCCAGAGCAAAACGGACGCCACAGCGGCTGAATTCATCCAGGATCGGTGTCCACAGTTCGACGATTTCATCGAAGCCTTCCTCGATCATTTCTTCGGTTGTTTGTGGGAATGAGTACCAGAAGGCCCAAATGGGGGAGCCCATGAACCCTGTGACAACGGAACAGCCCATGGCCTGTGCCGCCCGCGCTGTCAGCTTCATTTCTTTGATTGCCCACTTGCGAATAGCTTTCGGATCTCCCTTGTAAGCATCCGGAGCAAAACCATCCAGACGTTTGTCATAACGATCGCCTACACACTGGCCGGCCAGATGATTACCAATAGCCCAACATTGAAGATTGTACTTTTCCAGGATCGCTTTTCTTTCGGCAACATAAGCCGGATCCGTTGCCGCTCGGGCCACATCCAGATGGTCCCCCCAGCAGGCGATTTCCAGCCCTTCAAAACCCATTTGCGCAGCCAGACGGCAAACTTCTTCAAAAGGCAGGTCTGCCCATTGTCCGGTAAATAAAGTTACAGGCCTTGTCATCTTTTTTCACCTCTTGCTTTCTATTTTTGTATGGACGGTAAAAAGAAACCATTTTCAGTCGTTTGGTACCTGAACCCAAACGGAGCCCCGCCGGGCACTTTCAACACAGCTTTCAATAAAACGAACGCCTGAAATACCCATATCGATGGTCGGATAATTCACTTTTGATTCGTCGACCGCCTCGCCGGCCATTTTTTGTCGGATGGCACGGGTAAAATCAGCATACAGATTGGCATAGGCCTCATGGTAGCCTTCCGGATGGCCGGTAGGTGTCCGTGCGTAAGCCGCCGCTTCCGGTGTCAGATAGCCCGCTCCCCGTGTGTAGTAACGGGGTGGCTCACCTTTGAAGGTGACCTTTAAATCATTGCTTTTTTCCTGCTCAAATTCGATGGCGCCTTTCGTTCCAAAGATACGCACTTTTAAAGCATTATCATTTCCGATGGCCACCTGCGAGCACCAATAACTGCCTCTTGCCCCATTGTCAAAGCGCAGGAGCATTTCAGCGTTGGTGTCCAGCGTTCGCCCTTCGCCGATGATATCCAGGCTGGCGCAAAGCTGCTGGATATGAAGGCCTGTCATATAATGGACCATATTTTCGATGTGCGATCCGATGTCACCGGTACAATTTGAAATGCCGGCTTGTTTGGGATCGGTCCGCCAGGCAGCTTGCTTTTGGCTGTCTTCCAGACGATCAATCAGCCAGTCCTGAGGATATTCCCCCATGACCACAATCACGTCCCCTATATCACCCCGACGGATCAGATTGCGCGCTTCACGGACCATGACGTGACCGGTGTAAGCATAAGCGACACAAAACAAACAATCGTGCTTTCTGGCCAAGTCTCTGAGTTCAAGAGCCTGGGCGGATGTAAGGGTGAGAGGCTTTTCGCACATGACATGAATGCCTTGCTCAAGGAAAGCTTTACAGGCATCATAGTGTGTATGGTTGGGTGTTGTAATGGTCACAAAATCAATGCGGTCAGGTCGCCTCCCTTCTTCTTTTGCCATATCCATAAATGTCGGATAAACCCGGCTGGGATCAAGCCGCCATTGCGCGCCTGTCTGGCGGTTTTTTTCTTCTGTCCGCGAAAAACAGCCGGCGACCAGCTGCGCGCAACCTTCAAGACCAATGGCCGCGCGATGGACCCCTCCAATGAACGAGCCCGGCCCGCCCCCAACCATGCCATAGCTGAGTAAACGGCCCGAATCAATGGTTTCTCTGCCTTCAATCATCATCAATCACTTCCTTTCTTGTATTTACGAAGAATCCCTATACCCATGGTACCCTGATCCGGTCACGGGCGCAAGATCGTGGTGGTGCGATTGAACCGCGTTTAAAGCTGTATTTTTTGACCCGTCCGGCTGCTTTCGATGGCACCCATCACCATGGCCAGGCTGTATTGATTATCCTCCGCCTGTGTTTCGGCCGGCTGCCCGGAGAACAGAGCCGAAAAGAGAGCATCCAAACAGCCTTCGTGCCCTTCTCTGCCGTGCCAGACCTCAGGACCGTCGATGTGTATAAAGCTTGCCTTTTCCGGGTCGGCTGATGCTTCTTCCTGTGGCAAAATCTCCGCCCAGGGCATACCATGACCATCCCAGCGCAGGGTTCCCCGGCTTCCTGTTATTCTCCACTCAGATTCCCAGCTGGTTTCACAGCCGATGGCGCACCAGGAGCCGCGGTAACAAAAGACGGTGCCATCATCCATGGTAAAGATTGAAACGGCCGCCGCATTGCCTTGGTACCAGGAACCCGGCGGATTAAATTCATGACAATAAACAGAAGTGGCTTTGGCGTTGAGGAGGAATCGGGCCTGATCAAAGGTGTGAATGGCCATATCAAGCAAAAGCGGACTGTCCATGAATTCGCGAAAGCCGCCAAAATGCGGCCCAAGGAAAAAATCCGCTCCCATATAGCCTGGCTGACCAATCAGACCTTTTTCGATTAAAGCTCTGCATGATCGGATTTGACGCAGATAGCGCCGGTTTTGCATGACTGCAAAAAACAGATTTTTTTCTTTTGCCGCTGCGATCATTTTGTGTGCCTGGGTCATGTTTTCGGCTAAAGGTTTCTCACTCATGACGGCACAGTTTTCACAAAATGCAGTCATGGCGATGTCGTCATGAGCAGACGGAACAGCCAGGCAAAACACAAGATTTGCGTTTGTTTTGCGAATCACTTCTGAAAGGTCTGATCCCCTCATCGCTTCAGAAAGACCGTATTGCCGGCTGATTTGAGATAAGGCCTCAGGATTTGGATCAACCAGCCCGACAATTCGGCAGTCATCACGTGCCAGAGCATAAGAAATCCAGGCATGGGACATACTGCCGCAGCCGGCCACAACGATCCGAACGGGTTTGGGCGGTATTTTTGTCATAAAATCACTGCCTTTCAGCATTGGTACCATCAGTACCTGCTTAACTTTTTGTTCAGACTTTAGCCGCAAGCTCCGGCTGTTCGACTGTCAGATTTTTTACCCAATGATAGCGATTGACCGTTATAAAAGCCACGATGCATTTGAGGAGCTGATCTGACTTGAGGAGGGCAAAAACG
>JAGPFK010000055.1 GCA_018056585.1 Clostridia bacterium
TTCATGTGTCTGGACTGTATAGCTGCAAGAAATAAAATCAGAATTCATGAAAGAACGGGCAAGCCGTGGCGGATAATCATAATTCAGTGTTTTTAATACAATTTCTTTGCTGTTTAAGCACTCGTTCTGACTCATTATGAAGGCCATCCTTCTTTGCAATATAAGATAAACAACTGAAAATATCTGCGCTGGTCAATAAGCACGCACAATATCCATAACGGTTTGCTCCCATTTTCGGAGGTTTTCCGGATTGCGGCTGACCGTGCTGATATCTTTGAGGATAATCTCACACGAGCAGCCGTTTTTGCTGCATGCATCGAGTATCGCTTTCATTTCTTTTTGAATAACAGTCACATCAAATGAACCGGCCACATGGGCAGGATTGGGTTTAGCTGACAGGACATAATTTTTGCCGATAGCCTCAGCAGCAATCTTTACATCAGCCCATGGGGTAACGGAAATTTTACGCAGATGAGGAATTTTACGAACAATATCAATCTTTTGGTCGAGCGGCTCGCAACAACCGTAGTAAACAAGTGAGAATGGCTCCATGGTGCGCTTTTGATATTCTATTTCAAATTCATCATGCATGGCGGGAGAAACGGAAGCAAAAATCTGGGCCATGCATCGCCCCCAAACATGACAGCGAAGGGTCTTTTCACCTTTTGCAGGCTTTTTTAAGTCATCGCAAAGGGCCGGCGTACAATGGATTAAATAGGGTTCCGGTTCTAAAAGGTCCAGATCTTCAAACTGACGATAACGCTCGATAAACATTTCCGTGACCCTTGCCATAATGGCATGAGAATGCGATGGCCTCTCAACCAAATCAATCAGGAGAGGCGTGACACCACGGTAAGTGGCGATTTCATCCCATTGGCTGATGTAGCAATTGTGTCCAGTGATTCGCACGGGCAGCAAATCGCCGATTGCTTCGGCCAGCCGATCACGGATTGCCTCTGTTTTTTCCTTTTCATAGGTAACCTGAGGCATTTTGATTTTTTCTATATCTGACTCATTTGCCAACTGATCTTCATAAGCATGGGAAACAATTTGGTTGTCTTTATCTATTGCAAGGGTTCGTTCTTTGACCGGCAGACCGCCAATCTCCCCTCCTATTATTTTCATAACGGACAGGTAGGGAGGTAAAATCATATCTGCCGGATGATGGTGCCACTGAAACAGTTTTTGTCGAAGATATAATTCATAGTGACGAAACAATGGATCGGTGCAATAAAGATCCAGTATGCCATCCACATTAAGCTCGGACCATGGCTGCTCATCAATTAAAACAACCGGCCGGATCATGTGCAGGCCGTTGACCGCACGATACAATCTGGCGTTATCTAAATTGCGTGGGTGTGCCGCTGCTTCTGCATACTGCGCCGCCAGATGGCGCAAGCATTGTACATCTTGTTTTATCATCCTTTGTACCCCATTTGTTGCTAGACAAGGTCAAAATTATGTTTTCGTTTGTTAACAGCATCATAGCATAAAATCGGTTGTTTAGGATGATACAACGGCAGTTTTCAAATCTGACTTTTGTGATTTATGTTAAACAGGATTCCTGTTAAAATGAAATTATAAAAATGCGGATAGGGGGAGACGCATATGACTTCAAAGGACATGGAAAGGCAAAACAAGAAATACCCAACTGTTTTGGCTGCTTATGTGATGGATCAGAATCTTCCATCGGTGACAGCCGAAGACGCAAAGCGCTTGACGCACCTGAATGTTGCTTTTGGCCTGATTCAGAATCATATGGTTCAGACCAGTCATCTGAAAAACTTGGGTGTTTTCCCTGAGCTGCGGCAAGCGAACCCACAAATAACCATTATTTTGTCGATCGGCGGTTGGGGCGCCGGTGGTTTTTCGGAAGCTGCGGCAACAAGAGAAACTCGCAAAATTTTTGTTGACAGCGCCATTACGGCAATGCTTCAAGGCGGGTTCGACGGGATCGATATTGACTGGGAATATCCCTGCATCGCAGTGGCCGGTATCGCGGCTGACTCGAAAGATAAGGTCAACTTTACGGCCCTTTGCAAAGAACTTCGGGAAGCTCTCAATCGACAGTCAGAACAGGATAAGCGTCCTTACTTTTTAAGCATCGCTGCTGGCGCTGACCAGTATTTCATTGACTCGACTGAGATGGACCAGGTTCAGGAAGTACTCGATCTGGTTCAGCTGATGACATATGATATGCGCGGGGGTTTCCAGACATTGACCGGCCACCATACCGGTTTGTTTACCGGAACGGGTGATTTGAATCGCATCAGTGTTGATGCGTCTGTCCAGCTTTTTCTGAATGCAGGTGTGCCGCGTCACAAGATTGTTATCGGAGCGGCTTTTTATGCCCGCAAATGGAAGGGGGTTCCGGATAAGAATCACGGCCTTTATCAAATGGCAGAATCATCGGGCGGCTATGGGGCTCGATATGGAGAACTGGTCCGATCATACATCGATCAAAATGGCTACAAACGATATTGGGATGATGAAGCCAAAGCCCCTTATTTATTTAACGGAAACGAGTTCATATCTTATGATGATCCCCTGTCTTTGAAATATAAGGCCCAATATGTCAGGGAGAATGGTTTGCGCGGCATCATGTACTGGGAGCATGGCGGGGATGAAACACGTACTTTGCTTCAGACGCTATATGAGGAACTCTTTTGCAAATCGTGTTAAACCCGGACAATTTTGACCTCTGCGAAATTAACAGTGCCTTTTAAAATAACTTTGCAGCCATCTGAGTGATCGGAACCCTCCCGGTCACTTACTTCTGCGGCAAAAGCACTGATTTGATTCTGCAAAAGCCAGGATTTGGGGATATTCAAAACAACACTGCCAAAATTGCAGTTCACATGGATCACAAGACCTTCCGGAGAGGGTTGGCATGAGTCAAAGTACACCTTAAGAGATGAAAACAGACAATTGATTTGGACTTGCTTCAGATTCTCCGCGTGTATATATTTGGTGTACTCGCCAAAGTTTGCGTTAATGTGAATGACTTCATGGTCTTGTGCGGTGACATCCTCTGCTTCGCAGCCTTCTTCTGTCCGAAAGTTTATCCGACTTTCCGGTTTTTTACGAAAGATCACGGATAAGCCGATGCCGATGGCACATGCGGCTGCAAGCAGAAGCCATAAATTTAAGTGAGGAAACCCAAGCTGGATACGCCAAAGATAAACAATGAATGATAAGGAGAACAGGGTGGGGAAAAAATGCAGTCTGACCGCGCTGGTTATGGCAATACCAAGCAGGATGGCGCTGCTTATGATTCGAAAAGACCCATATTCGGCTCCTACACCCAATGCAGACAAAAGCAGCAGGAGGCCGCAGCCAATCATCAGGAATCCCCAAAGTAATTTACTCGTTTTCATATAAATCTCTCTCCTCCATTTTTTTGAAAAGCTCTTTGCTGTATAGACGTGAACCATAGACTTCTTTATGTGAATGACGAAACGAAATCTGACAAACTCGGGAAATGCTCTTTCGGATTGAATACACATGCAGCGTATTGATGATGCAAGACCGGGATACCCGGACAAAATAGGGTGGCAGGAGGTTCTCCAGCTCATAAAGCCGCTGGCGCACGAAAAAGGAAAGATCAGGGGTATGCGCATAAACGCTGCCGGAATCGGTTTCGAAAAACAGGATTTCACGTAAAGAAAGGTAAACCTGTTTTTCTCCTTTATGCACAGACAAAGTGAGCCGAAAAGGATCTTTTTGCTTGAGCTGTTGAACCCAGGCGTCTATTTCAGGCGTCATTTCCTTACAATAAATCACAATTTCATCCTGTTTGTCATCGTTTATCTTTTCGATTCGTATGCGCATTTTGTTTTTCCTCATTTTCATTATACGTAGATCTGTATAGGAAGAAAGTGATTTTTGCTAAGTGGTCAAAAAAAGAAGCTGAGTGGTTCTTTTTCGGTGAAACAGCTCTTTAGATTTTTAACGGCCGGATCAAATCCAAAACGGTTTTTTATTTTTTGAAATGCATTGCATTCAATTAAAATGTTTATTATGATATATTTATAACCTGTAATTGCAATGCATTCTGTGAGGTTTTTATGTTAGATTGTCATGTTCACATTATGAACAATGATGAACCGGATCCAGAGGCCTTGGCTTTAGCACTCTCAAAAGCCGATGTGACTGGTGCGATCATCATATCACCGCCGCCAGCCAGCTTTACCCACCTTCCGGCTGGACCAAATGATGCAGAAAACAGATTATCGTGCTTAATGAACTGGTGTCAAAATCGAATCGATTGGTTTCCTTTTTTCTGGATTGATCCGCTGGAAAGCAATGCTGATGATCAGATTGAGGCGGCCGTTTTATCCGGTGTAGCTGGTTTTAAAATTATTCTGACACAAGTTGGTCCTGAACACCCCCAAATTGAAAGGGCCGCAGGCTTAATTGCTCAAACCGGCCGGCCGATTCTTTTTCATTCAGGCATTTTATTCGATGGTCATGATTCTTCCAGATTTAATCGACCCGCCGGTTTTGAAGCGCTTTTGCGAATTCCCAGGCTTCGCTTTGCCCTGGCTCATGCTTCCTGGCCTTGGATCGATGAGTGCCTTGCTGTCTATGGCAAATTCTGCGACGCAAGAAAGAAAAACCCAGCCCGATGCTCGGAACTGTTTCTTGATCTCACGCCCGGCACTCCAAAGCTATACCGGGACGAACTTTTTCGCAAATTATTCGGTATCGGCTATGCGCTGACAGATCATATTCTGTTTGGGACGGACAACAGTGCCATGCCATACGATTTTTCAGGGACCAGGCAAAAACTCAGTACGGACCGTCAGCTTTTGAATCAATATTGGACGGCCGATGACCCGACCGGATGCCAATCCGCTGAGGAAGCCTGGCACGCATTGAGTGAACTTAATTTACGACGCTTCATCCAGCATGAAAACTAAGGAGGAAATCATATGAAAAACATTCCGGATGTCCATATGGGTATTGTCGCGGTCAGCAGAGATTGTTTCCCGAAATCCTTGTCTGAGAACAGGTGCAAAGCGGTGGTGGATGCCGCTTCCGATCGAGTCCACATGTTTATGTGTAAAACGATTGTAGAAAATGAATTGGATATGAAAAAAGCCCTGCTGGAATTAAAAGAAGCTGGCTGTAACGCTCTGGTGGTTTACCTTGGAAACTTTGGCCCGGAGACACCTGAAACGCTTTTGGCGCAAGCTTTTGACGGGCCTGTTATGTTTGCGGCAGCGGCGGAAGATCATTCTGACAGCCTGGTTGAGGGAAGAGGTGATGCATTCTGCGGCTTGCTGAATGCCAGCTACAATTTAGATCTGCGCGGTATAAGGGCTTACATACCGGAATATCCCGTCGGAACGCCGGCTGAAATAGCGGACCTGATTTTTGAGTTTGTGCCCATTGCAAGAGCTATCATCGGCGTCAGAAAACTCAAGATCATTTCTTTCGGACCAAGACCTCAGGATTTTCTGGCCTGCAACGCGCCGATTAAGCGCTTGTATGATTTGGGTGTGGAGATAGAGGAAAATTCTGAGTTGGATCTTTTCAGATCCTTTAAGCTGCACGAAGGTGATCCGAGGATTTCTGAGGTTGCAAAATCCATGGCAGATGAGCTGGGTTCCGGAAATACCCGACCGGAAATTCTTCCCAAATTGGCTCAATATGAACTCACGCTTCTGGATTGGATGGAGAAAGCCAAAGGAAGCCGAGAATTTGTTGTTTTTGCAAATAAATGCTGGCCTGCTTTTCAGACAGAATTTGGATTTGTGCCCTGTTATGTGAACAGCCGTCTGGCAGCAATGGGAATCCCGGTAGCCTGCGAAGTTGATATATATGGCGCGCTGAGTGAATATATCGGCTGCTGTGTCAGTAATGATGCGGTTACCTTGCTTGATGTAAACAACACGGTGCCGTTCGATATGTATGAGGAAGGGATAAAGGGGAAATTTGACTATGCTCACCGCGACACCTTCATGGGCTTTCACTGCGGTAACACACCCGCTTGCAAACTGTCTTTCTGCAGCATGAAAAATCAGATGATTATGGCGCGGACTTTACCTGAAGAAGTCACGATTGGCACCCTGGAAGGAGATATCTTGCCGGGTGACATCACATTGTTTCGGCTACAGAGTACAGCCGATACAAAACTCAAAGCCTATATAGCGGAAGGCGAAGTGCTGCCTGTGGCGACCCGTTCTTTTGGCTCAATCGGCGTCTTTGCCATACCTGAGATGGCTCGTTTCTATCGTCATGTCTTAATTGAGGAGCATTTCCCGCATCACGGGGCCGTGGCCTTCGGACATTTTGGAAAAGCAATCTTTTCTGTTTTCAAGTACCTGGGTGTGCCTGATATTTCTTACAATCAGCCGGCCGGCCTGCCTTATCGATCAGAAAACCCTTTCAAATAAGGCCGTAGCTGCAAGACATCATCCGGCCTGAATTATGTCAGAGGTCCGATCTCGAAACGTTCACTTTCGCAACAGCTCTTGTTATCTTGCTCTTTGTTTGCTTGGTATTTATCTTTCTGTCTATCAAAGTGTCGTTCATGAGATTGCCTCTGATTTTCATCTGAGTGCCGGAATGACCGGTTTAATGATTTCGTTTCATTTTTTTGGATCTTTTCTGCTTCCGATTCTTCTGGGTGAAGCCGGAGACCGGATCGGAAGCAGACCGGTCCTGATTTTCTCATTCCTCCTTTTGATAATCGGCCTGTTGCTGGCTGTCTTAGGGCATTCTGCTTCAATTTTTCTATTGGCGACATTTTTAATTGGCGGCGGCTTTTCTGTCATCGAGGGGATGCTGACCGGGCTTTTAACGGTGGCTAATCCTGAAAGGGTTAATGCTGTTGTGAATTTGTCTCAAATGTATTTTTGCCTGGGCGCTGTTGGTGGTCCTTTTGTAAACCTAGCTGTAAAGGCGGTGCATTTTGGTTGGCGCGGCAGCTTCCTGCTTTTACTGATTCTTTTTACCGCTTGTTTTGTTTGGCTGGCGCGCCAGCAGATTCCGCCTTATAAAGCGGAATCCATCAAGGGTTTATATATAAAGCAGCTTTTGAAAGATCATTTGTTTCTTTTCCTTTTACTGGGAATCTTCCTCTACGTTGGTGTAGAGGAAGGCGTTGCTTTTTGGGTGGGTAGTTATATTGAAAACACATTGCTGACAAAAGTCCCATCAGCATTATTTCTTTCCGTGTACTGGCTGGGAATGGCATTAGGCCGATGGCTTTTCAGTTTCCTGCAAAGCCGCTATAAAACCTGGCTGACCGCCGGATTGGTTTTCTCCGGTTTCGCTGTCGGCTTTTTTTTGATTACAGCTCAGCCGATGATCAGTTTACTCTGCTTGTTCCTCACCGGCTTTGGCTTTGCACCAGCCTGGCCGGTCCTGATGATGTATGCATCTGAACGTGGTCGGAATGCAACCCATACAGCTATGGGTTCCATGATGGCATGGGGTGCTGCAGGCGGAATGGTCGTTCCATTTTTTATAGGGCAGCTGACTGAAGGTTGTGGGCTGGAAAAATCGATGTTTCTGCTGCTGATTCTTCTGCTTGTTTTAATTTTACTGTTGCTTCCAACAGCAAAACAGATCGAAAGCGAAAATCAATCATAATCGAAACGTTTTCATATAAATGCCTCTTTGTGCTTGACTTTCCTCTGAATAAAAACAATAATTGATGTAGGAACGTTCCCGCAGATTTGCAGGTTACTGCAGAAGAAGGAGGCATGAATGATGAAACGTGTTTGCATTCCACATGAAGAGTATTTGGAA